>JAQBUI010000164.1 GCA_027624035.1 Pseudomonadota bacterium
AGCCAACCACATACGCATCTGCCAATATTCACCTCTTTGGTAAATTAAGGCTTCGTCGTATATGGCTATTTCATTGGCTTCGTTTGGCTGTTTTTTGAGCGGCATATGGCGTTGATGTTACGTACGATTTTGAATAGCTACAGCTTTGTGTAGCTTTACGTGTAACTGTAAATTCAACGCCTAATAAAATCAACAACTTATTTGATTTGTGAAAGTTTTGTGTAACTACAAAACCTATATAAATCAACGACTTAGCTCAAAAAAACTACTCCCACTCAATCGTCGCCGGCGGCTTGCTGGAAATATCATAAGTCACCCGCGATATTCCCTTGATTTCATTGATGATGCGGGTCGAGACGGTTTCCAGCAACTCGTACGGCAGATGGGCCCAGCGGGCCGTCATGAAGTCCACCGTTTCCACCGCCCTGAGTGCCACCACGTACTCGTAGCGGCGAGCATCCCCCACGACGCCGACAGACTTCACCGGCAGGAATACGGTGAACGCCTGGCTCACCCGGTCATACCAGTCGGCACGCCGCAGTTCCTCGATGAAGATGGCATCGGCTTTGCGCAGCAGGTCGGCATAGGCTTTGGTGACCGGCCCCAGAATCCTGACGCCAAGTCCCGGGCCGGGGAACGGATGGCGGTACACCATGTCGTGGGGGAGTCCGAGCTCCAGACCAATGCGACGCACCTCATCCTTGAACAGTTCCCGAAGCGGTTCTATCAGGCTGAGCTTCATGAACTCGGGCAAACCGCCGACGTTGTGGTGGGACTTGATCACATGAGCCTTGCTACCGGCACCGGCCGATTCGATGACGTCCGGATAGATCGTACCCTGGGCCAGGTATTTGACGTTCGGGAGACGCGCGGCCTCCTCGTCAAAGACCTCGATGAAGGTGTTGCCGATAATCTTGCGCTTCTGCTCCGGGTCCTCAACGTCCTCCAGACTGTCCAGAAACCGTTGTTCCGCATTCACGTGAACGATGTCCAGTGAAAACGCATTGGCGCTGGCATCGCCGAAAGCCGCCATGACCTGCCCGGCCTCGTCCTTGCGGAGCAGCCCGTTGTCCACAAAAACGCAGGTCAGTTGATCGCCAATCGCCCGGTCCAGCAGGGCTGCGACCACGGAAGAGTCAACGCCGCCGGAGAGCCCCAGCAGGACCCGATCTTCGCCGACCTTGTTCCTGACCGTGGTGACGATCTCCTCCACGATGTTGGCGGCGGTCCAGAGGTTCGCGCAGCCGCAGATATCCAGCACGAATCGCTTCAGGATCGCCACGCCCTGCAGGGTGTGGTTCACCTCCGGATGGAACTGAACGCCATAGAAGTGCCGCGCCTCATCGCTCATGGCGGCAATGTCGGTAGAGCCCGTGCTGGCGAGTGGCTGGAATCCGGCTGGCAGCGAAACGACCCGGTCACCGTGGCTCATCCAGACGTCGAGCCAGCGCCGGTCATCCGTTGACTCATCCGCGATGCCGTCGAGAAGACCGCTGCCCGCGACGACCTCAACCCGGGCATAACCGAACTCCTGCTCATCGGAGCCCTCCACCACGCCACCGAGTTGAACCGCCATGGTCTGCATGCCATAGCAGATCCCCAGAACCGGGACCTTCAGATCGAAGATGAATTCGGGTGCCCGCAGTGTCTCATCGGCGGTCACGGATTCCGGGCCGCCAGACAGAATCACGCCACGGGGCGAAAAGTCCTGTACCCGTTGCAAATCAATGTCATAGGGATGTATCTCGCAGAAGACGCCGATTTCGCGCACCCGGCGTGCAATGAGCTGGGTGTACTGAGAACCGAAATCGAGAATCAGGATCTTATCCTGATGGATGTCCTGTGAAGTCATGGCAGTGGCGGCTGAAAGCGCCACATTATACTCATGGCGCGACCGGCAATTAACCCTCATCTGGCATTAATCGTTGCGATCTCAAATCCGGCATCGCGTAGCGGCGATCTGCGTCAGGTAGAGCGTGTGTGAAACCCAGGCAGGCGCCAGTTCCCCTGGGCGCCGAAATCATGAAAGGCCATGGCATACGGCTCTCATTTACCGGCGACGCTTGTCTGATCGCAGAGGAACACAACCCGGGCAAGTAGCAGTCCTTGGTTGCAGGTCGAACGTAGAAAAATCACCGTGAGCAGCGCGCACGGGGAACAAGCCGACACTCGCCTTTACCACCCCACGAACGGTTCTGTGGGTTAAACTGTCGCCATGCAGGAACTTGGAAAACCAGGGCTGAACCGTGAAGTGCTGTCCGTCAGCGGGCTCAACCAGTCCGTACGGCGGCTTCTCGAAGGCGAATTTCCCATGGTGTGGGTGGAAGGCGAAATCTCCAACTTCGCCCGTCCATCATCGGGTCATTGGTATTTCACTCTAAAGGACCAGGCCGCGCAGGTTCGCTGCGCCATGTTTCGCAATCGAAACCAGCTGCAGCGAAGTACCCCCGGCAACGGCACGCACGTGATTGTTCGCGGCCGCATCAGCCTCTACGAGGGGCGGGGTGAATTTCAACTGATCGCCGAACACATCGAAGAAGGCGGTGACGGAGCGCTGCGGCGAGCCTATGAGCAGTTGAAGATGAAACTGCAGACCGAGGGACTGTTTGACCAGGCGCTGAAAAAACCGCTGCCGGCCATGCCAAGGCACCTCGGCATCATCACCTCTCCTACCGGGGCGGCCATTCACGATGTCCTGACCGTGCTGCGCCGCCGGTTTCCCGCCATCCGGGTCAGCATCCTGCCTGTGTCTGTTCAGGGTGGGACATCCGCCGCGGAAATCAGGCGCCAGCTCGCCGTGGCAAACGATTATCGAGCCGACCCGTTTGATGTACTGCTCCTGACACGCGGCGGCGGATCACTTGAGGACTTTGCTTCGTTCAACTCGGAAGTGGTCGCACGGGCCGTCGCCAGAAGCGAACTGCCTGTGGTCTGTGCGGTCGGTCACGAATCAGATGTATCCATCGCCGATTTCGTCGCCGATCTGCGGGCAGCAACCCCATCGGCCGCGGCGGAACTCATCAGCCCGGATAGAGTGGACTGGCTGGCGCGGATTGCCGCGCTCGGCGACCGTCTTGTCTACCTGCACGCCAACGCCCAGCAGCGTCGGGCCACACGGCTGGCTGATCTGGAACGGCGCCTGCATCATCCGGGCCGCAGACTTGAGGTCCTGCACCAACGGCTTGACGAACTGGAGGGCCGCCTCTCGGGCAGCCTGAAACGCAGCCTGAGGCAGCCCGGTGTCGACGCTGCGGCTGGACGCCTTCATGCTGCAATGTCCCGAAGGCTGCAAACGGCCAGGTCAAGGCTGGGGCTCGCCCACAAATCCCTGACCAGTCCCGCCGCGCGAATCCGCGAGTTCAGCCAGCAAGCGGGACATCTCGAACATCGAATGTCCAGATCAGCGCACCGGGCGGTGGAAACCAGGGCCGGGCAACTTCATTCCCTTGTCGCAAAGCTGAATGCGCTGTCCCCGCTTGCCACGCTGGAACGCGGGTATGCAATCGCTACCGACCAGGCGGGGCACGTGGTCACGGATGCCCGATCAGTGGCCCCGGGTGAACAGATTGATGTTCGGCTGAATAAGGGGCATCTGGTCGCTGAGGTCCGGGAAATCCATGATTAGATTGCCGGTCTATCCTGGCTTGCT
>JAQBUI010000078.1 GCA_027624035.1 Pseudomonadota bacterium
CCGCCACAGGAACCTATATGGAGACCACCTACACCAAGGGCATGGCGATCTTCGTTCATCCGCTCGGAGGCTTGATGTACGAGGCTGCAATTGGCGGGCAGAAGTTTACCTTTACACCCGTCGAGGAGTCACCCGCCATCTAGGCGCCAGTCGTCACTCGACAACTGAATCTATTCCGTGAGAGCAAGGTGGAGGTGCCCGCAGAAATCGCGAGAACGCTTCAATTTCGTCATGTTGTGAGGACGACTCAGACACAGTTATCGCGGAACAAGACATCAACAGAGATCCCCCGGGGTCAGCCTCTGCAGAGATCTATACAAGACAGCGCAGCTTGTGTACGGTTGAGTTTCAGCAGCGTTGGAACATTGAACATGAGATGGTTATTGCTGGCTGTTCTTGTCCTGCCGGTCGGCTGCGTGCTGATTCAGGACCCGGATGTCGCTGCCAAAAGAGCTGTGGCCGAAAACCAGGTGCGCTGTAGCCGGGAAACCCCGACGGGTTCACGGCGTCCGATCACAGTCTGCCGTTCGGTGGCACAACTCAAGCAGGAGCAGGAAGACGCCGCTGAATTGCTGCGCCGTAGCCGCAATCTCGGAGTCCAGGGCCGCGACGAATAGCCCGGCGACGCGGTCCCCGCCGTGGGGTTGGTTCTGGTGCCTGTCAGGATGTCACGGGCCGCGTCTGCTGCGAAATCGCGTCACCGGAACCGTGCTCGTTTCTCCGCCTTGTTTCTCGCCCTAGGTTCGTCCCGGCTTGGCCCCGGTGGCGGGATCGTTTAGATTGTCTGAAGGTGATAGCAGGACAAATGCGGTGTCTTTTGTTTTGACCGACGAGCAGCAGCAGTTTCGTGATGTGGTCCGGCGTTTTCTGGATGATCAGTTCAGTACCCGGGATGTGCGGCGCCTGATGGAACCCCGCGCCGGGTTTGATGAGGCGTTCTGGGGCAAGCTGAATCGTGATCTGGGCCTTGCCGGCATCATCATTCCGGAGGACTACGGCGGTCAGGGCTTCGGGTATGCTGAGCTCGGCATCGTGATGGAGGAGATGGGCAGGTCACTGGTCTGTGCGCCCTATCTGTCCAGTGCGGTATTGGCTGCCGACGCAGTTCTCACCCTTGGCAGTGAGGCCGATCGGGAGACGCTGCTGCCCGGCCTGGCGGACGGGTCATTGCGCGGATGTTTAGCCAGTCAGGACTATTCAGGACCGGAATGTCCTGGCGGCGTCACTACCGCCACGGCGGCCCAGGGTGGTGTTCGCCTGAATGGGATCAAGGACTTTGTCATCGATGGCCATACCGCCAACCTGTTGCTGGTGGTGGCCCGTTCAGCTGATGGCGAGTCCGGCTGCTATCGGGTGTCTGACACGGCATCGGGGCTTGATCGCCGGTGCCTGACCACTCTGGACCCGACCCGCAAGCTGGCCAGACTCACATTGACCGATGTGCCGGCGGTATCCCTCGGTACCCCGGGAAGTCTCGAATCGCCGCTACAGGCGATACTGGACCGCGCAACGGTCGCGCTGGCCCACGAGATGGTCGGCGGCGCAGAGAAGATGCTGTACAGCGCTGTGGACTATGCGTGCACCCGCCGCCAGTTCGGAAGACTGATCGGGTCCTTTCAGGCCATCAAGCACAAGTGCGCTGACCTGTTGCTGGAGATCGAACTGGCGAAGTCCGCCGCATATCGTGCCGCGGTGGCCATTGACCAGCATGAGACCGTGGCCAGCCTGACCGCATCCATTGCCAAATGTACGGCATCGGAAGCATACCTGCATGCGGCGGCAGAATGTATACAGATCCATGGCGGCATCGGCTTCACCTGGGATCACGACACGCACCTCTGGTTCAAGCGAGCGAAGGCCTCCGAAGTGATGTTTGGTGACCCGTCAAGCCATCGGGCAAGGGCGCTGGCCCTTTGGAGCGATGCAATATGACCACCCAGGACGAAGTGCGCCGGGAAGTACGTGAATGGCTGCAAGCGAACTGGAATCCTGACCTGTCGCTGGTTGCCTGGCGGACGTTGCTCGCAGAAAGCGGCTGGGGCGTGCCGGGCTGGCCCCGGCAGTGGTACGGGCGGGATTTGCCGGCAGCACTGACGCCGGTGGTGGATGAGGAATTTGCGGCCGCCAATGCCGTCGGCGTCGCGAAGACGGGGATTCGCATGCTGGCAGCTGCGACCTTGCTCGAACATGGGTCCGATGATCAAAAGAAGGCGTTTCTAAAACGCATACTCACCGGTGAAGACACCTGGTGCCAGCTCTTCAGCGAACCGGGCAGCGGGTCGGACCTTGCCGGCGCCACGACCCGTGCAGACTTCGACGGTGAGCGCTGGATCATCAACGGCCAGAAGGTCTGGACCACCAGCGCCCATCATGCCGATTACGGCCTGCTGCTGGCCCGAACCGACTGGGATGTGCCGAAACATCAGGGCCTGACCTATGTCGTACTGGACATGAAACAGCAGGGCGTCGAGGTTCATCAGCTGAAACAGATGAATGGACATGCCTCATTCAACCAGGTGTTCTTTACCGATGCCGTTGTTCCGGCAGACCGGATAGTGGGCCAGCCCGGTGGAGGCTGGCAGGTGGCCATGACCACGCTCGCTCATGAACGCCGGGGTGCCGATGGCCTGCGAGGTGCCAATCGTGACTCGGGCCTCAAGGGATCGATTTACGATGAAGAACGGGCTGAGATCGCTACGGTCATGGCGCCGTACAAATGGTATCCCCAACGGGCCGGACGAGTGGATCTGGTGTTGCCGACGGCGAAGGCACTGGGTCGCCTGAATGATCCAGTGGCCGTCCAGGAGATCGCCAGATTGCTCATTCTGGCGAAGACCGCCGAGTGGACGGCCCGGCGGGCCCGGGCGGCACAGGCCGAGGGACGCCCTCAGGGACCGGAGGGATCCCTTGGCAAACTCGCCGCCAGTGAAGTCGCAAGACTGGCCGCCCGGGTTCATACCCTGATCCAGGGAGACCAGGCCCTGCTGGCGGGTGACGATGGTGCGGTGGACGGCATGATCGCCGAGGTCCTGCTGTCCGTTCCTGCCACGTCCATCGCGGGTGGCACCGATGAAATTCAGCGAAACATCATCTCTGAAAGGGTCCTGTCGATGCCTCGTGAGCCTCGTGCTGATGGCGGCCCATTTCGGGAAGTGCCCAGGAACTAGTCCGGGAATCACGGACAATCAGGGACAACAACTATGGACAATAACCAGAGACAATAGCGTGGAAGATTCACCCGATGCCCCCTGGGGTACGGTCGAGACCCGGTTTGACCCGATCCACTCCGCCGCGCGGGAGCGCGACCTTGCCGCAGTGTTCGAGCAGCTTGCTTCGGGTGTACCGGTCGACCTGTTGAATGGTGTGGCACGAAACGGAGATGGTGGAAACACCGCGCTGTGGTTTGCCTGTCAGGGGGCGTGGCCCGGTGGGCTCGCCATCGTCAAATGCCTTGTGGACGCCGGTGCCCGGATCAATCGGGTCTGCGAACACGGCTCCACGGCGCTGCACATGGCTGCCCGCTATGGCCACCACGAGGTGGTACGCTACCTGGTTGAGCACGGGGCTGATGTCACGGCGAGATCAGTCCTGGGACAATCCCCTGCCGGGTTTGCCCGTGACAATGGTCATCATGACATTGCCGCCTATCTGGATGAATTGGGCTGACGGGACCGCACAACGAAGCCCGGAGGACGGAACAGCAGAACGGGCCAGTGGATCGGGTTATGATTCCGGTCACAGGACCCCAGGGAGTCATCGACACACTTGCACAAACCGCTCTACAAGTTGCTCGGATTCCTGTTCGTTGGCATTGCCGGGGCTGGATTTGTGCTGCCCGTGTTACCCGGGACGCCGTTCCTGCTGCTGGCGGCCTGGTTCTTCGCCAATTCTTCCCCGAAATGGCACTTCTGGCTGCTGGACAGCGGCCTGTTTGGGCCCGTGATCAGAAACTGGGAAGTCCATCGCTGCATCAGTCGACGCACGAAGGTCGTCGCCCTTTCTTCTATGGTGGTAGTAGGCGGCGCGTCGGTGGTGCTGGCTGTCAGCGAGCCATGGCTGCGGCTTGTCGCGCTTTCACTGATGGGGGTTGGCTGCGTCATGGTCTTGTCGATCAAGACCTGCGGCGAGACTCAGGTGTCATTGGACCCGCCACAAGACGCGGCGCGGGGGCTGTCGCGAGACCCTCCACAAGAGCCTTCACAAGAGCCTTCACAAGAGCTGGAGCAGGACCGGCGCGAGACCTGACCGGGGGCGCCTTCAGTTTGGCTGTGGTGCGGGCATCCCGATATCGATGGCTTTGAGGCCGTATTTCTTGACGAGGTCGCTGGTGTAGTAAATGCCACCTGTCTCCACCGTCGGGTCGGCGGTCACCAGCGCCAGTGCAGCCTCGGCAATTTCCTCGACCGGTTCTGCTGCATCGATCATCTCCTGGCTGTACTTGCGACCGAACATCTGCCCCGGGGTCGCGATGAAGGAGTCAGGCGACAGCGAGTTGACGGAGATGTGGTGTTCGTACATCTCAGAAGCAAGCCCCGTCGTCAGGCGTTCGATGGCTGCCTTGGTCATGCCATACACCGCACCGTCGTAAGAGCGTTGGGTGGGCTTTGGATGCCGTGCGGCACTGGAGGATATGTTGATCACCGAGCCACCGTTGCCGCGTTCAATCATGCCCGGAAGCAACAACTGGCACAGATGAAATGGCGCCTTGACCAGAATCTCGAACATGCGATCGAAATAGCGTTCGGGGAAGTCGATGACCGCTCCCGGCACCAGGATGGCCGCGTTGTTGACCAGGATATCCACCTGACCATAGGTGGCCAGGGCCTGCTCTGCCAGTTTCTCCCGGTCTTCCTTCTTCTGCAGGTTGGCGGCGCAGGCGATTGCCTCACCGCCCAGTTCCTGTATGCCTTGAACCACGGAATGCACTGTGCCCGGCAGCTTCTCATCGCGCACCTCAACGGTCCGCGCCGTGACGATGACTCGCGCCCCGGCCAATGCCAGGCGTCTTGCAATGCCTTCACCGATACCACGGGAAGAACCCGTCACCATCGCTACCTTGCCATCCAATAGTCCCATCCTGTGTCCTCTGTTGGTGTTGTTTAGTTGGTTACTGACTGGCGCTCATCAGGTTTGCGGCCGCCCCGGGATCGTAGGCCGGGTCGACACATACGATCTGCAGTTTTCCACCCTCAAGCGCCGGTGGTGGAATGGGATTGTTCGACAGACAGACCTGGCCGTCTGCGGCAAACGTCATGTCTCTTGAGTACGTTCCTGACAGCGGCATCGGGTAGACGATGAATCGCTCTTCTCCCGGGATGAAGCGGTACAGGCGATCCGTCATATTCTCGTTCAGCCAGATGTCCTGGGTGTCGGGATGTACGCCGAGCGCATACGGCGCTGGCCGGTAGCCAGGGGCGAATTCCGGCATGTCGTAGACGGTACTCTCAAAGCCCTTGCGGACATCGATGCGGGCGAGTTGCCCCTCGGAGTATCCGGTCACCCAGAGGATGCCCTCTTTGTCAAAACGCATGCGGCGAGGGCCGCGCACCGGGGAGTCGTGCTCCGTGACCTCCAGTGTTGTCGGGTCTACCCGGCCGATCTTGTCACCGAACAGCCGCCCGTACCACATCACATCGTCGATGGGGTTGATGTCGATACCATAGGGCTGGGTCCCACCGGAGATGCCGCCGGATTTCACGTCCGGCAGGCGCAGGATGTCGAATTTGCCGGCGTCCGGGTCCAGACGCCCCACGTGCTCGGAGCCTGCCAGGGTAAACCAGACGAAACCCTTCTTGTCCACACGAACCGTGTGCGGATACACCGCGCGAGTCTCACGGGGAATGACGTGTGAAGGCTCCCACTCGTTGGTCCCGGGGTTGAACACACCGATACTCCGGCTGCTGGTGTTGGTCACATAGTACTTGCCGTCCTGGCGGCGCAGGTCCAGCGAGTGCGGCCCGTGCCGTGAACCGGGGCTGAACTCGCCGATGACCTCCTGGTCCGCCGCCTGGAAGCCCTTGTAGTATTCCTTGGCCCGTCCGTCGGATTGCATGACATAGTATGACTGGCCGTTCTTCGGGTCGGTGACCACCATGTGGTCCAGCGCCTGGTCGACCGTGTAGATGAGCCCGGACTCCGGGTGAATGATCGAGTCGTGAGGGACGAAGGCGCGGTCCAGCATGAACTCATAGACTTTCGCCTCATGCAGCGCCTCGTCAATCGGGAACTGCGGTCGCACGGAGACCGTTGCCCCATCGAATCCGGCGGCGAGAATGACGGAGCGGCGGTCCCTCAGTTCGGCATCGAAGTTACCGACCATGCGATGCATGCGCTGGATGGTGACGGCCCAGTCTTTTGCGGTTCGCTGCTGGCGGGTGAACGGGTTGCCCATCTGGTGGCAGGACAGGCAGTCACGCTGAAACTGGTACCGGTTGAAGTCCTTGTCCGGCCCCGACTCGAACGGCAAACCACCAAAATGATACGCGGCCGGCAGGCTCTCGGAGATCTCGATGTCACTCGTCATGGGAGACATCGCGACGTTTTCGGTCGTCGTGCCGGTGGCGGGGATCTCCACGGTGGACCAGACGTCCTTGAAGTAGGGGCTGCGCGCTCGCAACTTGAGCGTTCCATTGAGGCGCGTGACCAGGGTGTATTGCCCGGTGTCGTCGGTATACACCGACTCGGAGATCCCCTGGTTATCATCGGTGATCCGTACCATCACCCCGTGCAGGGCATTGCCCTTGTCGTCCTTGACCATGCCTTTGAGCACCCCGGCGCTGGTGGGCAGGGCCAGCAGGATGGCACAGATGGATATCAGGAAGGCGGTTGGTCTGGTCACTCGACTCGTGTCAGGCATGTGGACTCTCCTTGCTTGAGGTCACTTCCCGGCGCCGTGTATCGCAGATTGGCCGTAGCCTGGTCGAGCGGTAGTGTCACGGCGGCGGGATAGTCAATAGGTTGTTGAGGTCGCACCAGGGCTCGTCATCCGTGTGGCAGGTCCGATTCTATCGGGCCCTGTTCACAGGGCGGCGGGCGAGCGTCAACGCCGTTGGTCACCGTAAAATACAGCGCTTCAATGCCGTATACAAGACTGTCCCATATATTGTCCAGTCCCATATGTTGGGTCAGGGAAACGCGCCCTTGCCCAGCTCAATGGCTCAGCCGTCGTCAGGCAGGCCCTGCTCGATGGCAAGCAGATGTCGGGTGGTGTCGAGAACCACGTCGGGATTCAGGCTGATCGAACTGATGCCGAGTTCAACCAGGTATGCCGCCATTTCCGGATAGTCCGAGGGGGCCTGGCCGCAGAACCCGCAATGCCGATGATTTCGCCTTGCGCCGGTGACTGCCAGCCTGATCATTTCCCGGACCCCTTCATCCCGCTCGTCAAAGTCATCCGCCAGTATTTCAGAATCTCGATCAACGCCAAGGGTGAGTTGGGTCAGATCGTTAGAGCCGATAGAGAAGCCATCGAACAGCGCTGCGAATGCGTCAACCAGAATGACATTGTTGGGGATTTCACACATGACGTATACCTCAAGACCGTTCTCCCCACGAACCAGACCGTGCGCTGCCATGGCATCGAGTACCCGTCGTGCCTCGTCAATTCGCCGGCAGAAGGGGATCATGGGGATAACATTGACGAGCCCCATCTCTTCCCGCACCGAACGAATTGCTGCGCACTCCAGGGCGAAACCCTCGGCATACGCGGGATGCGTGTAGCGTGACGCGCCACGGAAGCCGATCATGGGGTTTGCTTCGGTCATCTCGAACCATCTGCCACCCAGCAGAGCCGCGTATTCATTGGTCTTGAAGTCGGACATCCGGACCACCACGGGCTTTGGGTAGAACGCGGCGGCGATGGTCGCCACGCCCTCGGCCAGTGACTGGACGAAATAGTCGCCGGGATTTTCGAACCCATTGGCAAGCGCCATCACCTGGGCACGCACCTCGGGGTCTGTGATCTTTTCAGGATGCAACAGTGCCATGGGATGGACCTTGATGTGCTCGGCGACGATGAATTCGGTTCTGGCGAGCCCGACCCCGTCGTTTGGAATCATGCTGGTCTGGAAGGCGAGTGCCGGATTACCGAGGTTGATCATGATATGGGTACGAGGGCGGGGCATATTGGTGAGGTCGGTTTCGGTCACCGTGACGGGTATCTCACCTTTATAGACCCGGCCGCGGTCACCCTCGGCACAAGAAACGGTGACCCTGTCTCCGGTCCTGATTTTTCGGGTGGCATCGTCACAACCGACGATGGCCGGAATGCCCAGTTCCCGGGCGACGATCGCCGCGTGGCAGGTCCGGCCGCCGTGATCGGTCACGATCGCTGCGGCGATGTTCATCACGGTGCCCCAGTCAGGGGTCGTCATTTCGGCGACCAGTACCTCGCCTGGCTGGAACTGCTCCAATTCGGATGGCCGCGTAATGACTCGCGCCAGACCACTCGCAACACTCGCGCCAACCGCGTGACCCTCGACCAGAGGCCCGGTCCGTGCGTCAAGTGTGTACTCACGGAGAATATGGGTCGATCGTTTGGCGGCAATGGTCTCGGGCCTGGCCTGCACGATATAGAGTTCACCATCGTGGCCGTCTTTTGCCCATTCGATATCCATCGGTACCGCGGAGCCTGCCCGGTCGGAGTAGTGGGCTTCAATGGTAAGTGCCGCGTCAGCCAGATTGAGCGCTTCGGCATCGGTGATGCAGTAACTCGCCCGCTCCGCGCGGCTGGTCGGCTCGCTACGGGTGCGCAGGCCACCTTCGTCCGCATAGACCATCCTGATGGCCTTGTGGCCACGCCGCCGCCGCAGCAGTTTCCGGTACCCTGCCCGCAGGGTTGGTTTGAAGACGTAGAATTCGTCCGGGTCCACCGCGCCCTGGACAACATTTTCACCCAGGCCGTAGGCTCCGGTGATGAACACAACATCAGGAAACCCGGTATCCGTATCCAGCGTAAACAGCACGCCACTGGCGGCGAGGTCAGACCGCACCATCTTCATGACGGTCACGGACAGGTAGACCTTGAAGTGATCGAAACCGTTGTTCACCCGGTAACGGATTGCGCGGTCGGTGAACAGGCTGGCAAAACAGTGCCGGACGGATTCCAGCAGACGTACGTCGCCGCTGATGTTGAGAAATGAGTCGTGCTGGCCTGCGAAACTTGCGGTCGGCAAATCTTCCGCCGTGGCCGAACTGCGTACGGCGACACTGAGGTGGGCGCCGTATTGCTGCTCGAGTTCCCGGTAGGCGCGCTTGATTGCATCAGCCAGATCGGCGGGTATGGGCAGCCCGAGAATGACGTTGCGGGCGGCCCGGGCGCGCCTGGCGAGGTCATCTACATCGTCCACATTGAGGTCGTCCAGAGCCTCATGGAGCGCTTCCCAGGCACCGGCCGAGTCAAGCAGATATCGATAGGCAGCGGCGGTGACAGCAAACCCGTTGGGTATCCGTACGCCCCTGGGCGTGAGATGACGATACATTTCGCCAAGGGAGGCATTCTTGCCACCGACGAGGTTGACATCGTCTGCGCCGATTTCGGCAAAGCCCATGACAAAGGGTAGGGCGTGTTCCATGACGCTGTTATTCCTGGCAGCCTTTAGCGTGCCCGGGCGGGCACGCCATCGTCGCGCCGGGAAGTATCCCGGACCTGCCCAGTGTAGGGCCGGAACAGCCATGAAAGCCCTGAGCGTGCCCGGTTTCACGTAAGCCGTTGTTGTGCAGGAAAGTACTCAAGCTGCTACCTCGTATCAGTGAACTTCCATGAAAGCTTTGATGTGGCTGCCATTGTGCAGTTCCGGCCTGAAACTGCCATTGACCCGCGTCAGTTGGAGCTTGTTTCGGTTGCTATGAGATTCCTCGTGGCCCATGTCGGGCATGGCTACTCGTCCTGGGCTTCACCCCCCAATGCGGAGAACAGCTCCGGCAGGAAGCGCGCCAGGGTCATGCTCATGTCGACCAGCGCCGCGTCGAGTTGTGCAACGGGGTCGTCCTCTTCCTGGATGTCACTGCCTTCCATCTTGAGCTGCCGCAGAGCGAGTTCCTTGTCCACCGAGACGCTGAGTTCGCCGTGCCATCGCAGCCCGATCCGGTGGCAGGTCTTGCCCGCCTCGATGTGATTGCGGATCTCCCGGGTCGCCAGATCCTGCCGCCTGCAGGTGACGGTGGCCCCTGTCTCCGGGTCCAGCAGATCACACTGTTCACCCAGTGCAAGGTTGTCGGGCAGATTCCGGTTCAGTATCCACTGGGTAAAGTAGTCCGTCGGCCGGACCTTGACCCGGGGTGGCGTGACGGGAAACGAACCGAGGGAATCCCTGAGACAGTCAATGAACATCTCCGCTTCGGTGGCCGATGAAGTATCAATCACCAGCAGCCGGTCCCGCGGCGCGATATACCCCATGATTTGCTTTGAGCGGGCAAGGGCGCGCGGAATCAGCTCTATGGAGGTTTCTTCCTTGATCCGCTGGCGCTCCTTGCTGGACAGCTTGCGCCCCTCGATACCTTCGAGACGCTCGATCTTTTCAGCCATGGCGTCGTTCACTGCGCTGACAGGCACGACCTTGTCTTCCCGCCTGGCCCGCAGCAGGATGGCGCCAGCCACTTCGTGTGTCAGTGGACCCTCTGCAGCCAGTGGTGGTATCCAGCCAAAGCTGGAGGGGCGGATGCCCGTGCAGGGTGCAAAGCTGCGACCGGCGATTTTGTCTGCCAGCGCAGAGCCGTCGAGATCAAATTCCTTCGACAGGCGATAGACATGGGCATTCTTGAACAGCATGGGCTTCGGCTCTGGAGTGGGCCCGCGATTATAGCGCGATGCAGACGTGCTTCGGCAGGGGTTGTCTGGTTATGGTAACGGGGCCCGGCCCGGCCCGGTTCCGGCGGGGTTTCAGGTCCA
Source organism: Pseudomonadota bacterium (assembly GCA_027624035.1). Lineage (GTDB taxonomy): Bacteria > Pseudomonadota > Gammaproteobacteria > Pseudomonadales > Azotimanducaceae > UBA7455. The sequence continues at coordinate 10,889 of JAQBUI010000078.1, forward strand.
GGGTTCAATGCACAGGTATGATCGCGTGTCCGTCCGGGCAATCGAGCGCATGCTGAAGGCACCACATCTGAGGTCGGTCACCCCCGCACTGGCCAATTGGGTGTAAATGGGCGTCTTAATGGATGCAGCTCAAAAATGGGTGTAAATGGGTGTAGTATTGGTTCATGCTGAAAACCGACACCCTCCAGATCACCCCGGAGATCCTGAGCCTCATTGCCAGAATCGACGAGTTCAAAGGCGCCTGGATTACCTGGCGCTGCGGCAGACCCAGGGCACGATCCGCTCGGAATCGCAGAACTGGCAACCGTGGCTGGTGTTCTTCCTGCGCTCACTGGCCGAGCAGGTGCGGCGTCTGGAGAAGAAGGTCGAGCGCGAGAAGATCGTGCTGGCGGCCATGCCGGAACTGCAGCTACAGATCGTCGAGTTCGCCCGCGAGCACGGGCGCGTCACCATGGGAGGGGCCATCAAGCTGACCGGGGCCAGCCGCAACACACTGAAGCAGCATTTCCGGGCACTGGTCGAACGCGGCATGCTGAACCAGCAAGGCAGTGGCCGAGGAGTCTGGTACGACCTGCGCTGAGCCCGGGGACGCGGGTTCGATTCCCGTTTCGAGAATTGAACTGGCCCCGGAAAGCAGACGAGGTTGGGCAGCCATTCCGGCCACCAATCAAGGCGAAAAAACTGATTGATCGTCCACGTCCGAAGGGCGTATCGGCGGCTTTTCGATTGAGTTCCCAGCGCTTGGACTGCGTACTTATCCAGACAGAACCACAAGCAGGGCTCGGCGCATTGTTCGCCGACGGACTGGCCGAGACCCTTGCTTCGACCTGTTGTTTCGGCCCCTGGTCCTGGTTGCTCTTGGGTTCAGCGGCGCATGGATCGGCAATCTGACTGCTCAAAACCCGGGTAATCCGGATTTCCATAACGAGCACTGTTATTTGGCTGTCCCCCCAAACCCCTCGAGCGAGAATGGATTTAGAAACTGTCTTTGCCAGTAGAAGTTACGGTCGACCTCGCTCATACCTGCTTCATCGCAAACACCAGCCCAATGGCTATGGATAACCTCGATCTGGCTAGAAATAATCTCCCGTGCCTGATCCTCACCAAGATGAAATCGATGGCTGGCTTCCAGGCAAGTCGTAAGCCTGCTCGCATTAACATTACCCAGAATGAGCATCGCCTGACCGGTCTCGTTCCCTGTTCTATTTTGAGGACAGATATCGTACGCAGGAGTGAGGGTGTAGACCTCTCCATCCCAGAATGCCGCGTGATTTCTTGCATGATCATCTGTGTTACCACAAAGGATGTTGAATACCAGCCGTGCGAATAACTCTCTGAGCGTCTCGTTGGGATTACAAAAGTCTTTCCGAATGAGGTCAGCCAGATCCTCGTAGGAAGCGTAGCGGGCCGTCATCCCATCGAGCCTGAGCAGTGTTAAAGCCGATTGCATGAGTAGCCGGTGCCAACCCGAGTCAGTGTGGCACCGATCAAATCGATCGACGAGCAGCACATCTTTGCCCATGGCTTGAGTAAGCTCAACGTTAGCAACGTTAAGCCCACAGAGTCCCGCAAGCCTCATTGCAATGAACTCGCCCTTGACCACATTGTAGGGATCGCTTTGCGCAGCAAATTTGGCGATGTATTTTGTATCGTCGTGTTCCAGCATTGCCTTGGGACGCGCGCCTCCTATTGAACTTCCATGCATCAAAGCCAGGTCTAGATCTGGAGATAGCGGTATCCCTTCCTGGACACGCTCGGCAGATTCAAGTAACTCTACCAGGCTCGCCTGCTGTGTCTGCCGTGGGACATATTCACGGGGAGATACCTGAAAATCCAGAGCGCCGATGCGATCGGATCCGGATTCAAGCAAGTAAGTCAGCTCGCTCAATACGACAGGATCTGCATCCCGGCTTTCCTGTCCGATGGTCTTGTTCATAATGACGCGTCTACCCCATGCATCTGGTGAGGCATCCCTCAGGCAGCCCGCCATGGCAAGATGACCTGATGGAGACTGCGAGCCAGGCTTTAATGGCAGCTCAAACCTGGACAAGGGAAGCGCTTTTTCTCGCTCCAGGTAACTCTGACCATAGGTAAAAGCCAACTGTTCACCTTCTTGATCCAATCTGCCAGCCACTATGGGATCTGTGTTACCCGGCAACCAAACCCATACAAAGGCCTTTGTAGGAGCTTTAGAAGTCATCATCTACGCTCTTCTTTGGCTGAATTTTTTTTGGCAAGAGCGCGAGCATCTCCCTGGACCTGGACAGTTCACGTGACAGAGCACTCTGATCGTCCGAAAAAAGCGGCACGCCAACCAGGTTCGCAATCTCGAAACTCGTCCCGATAGCAACGCGCGGGTTTCCTGCCTCGACATTGCGCACAGTGCCGCGATCAACGCCAGCTCGCTCTGCCAGAGCTATCTCGCTCCATCGTCGGCGTTTGCGAGCGAGCTTGACCTGCTCACCCAGTAGCGCCAGGGCGCTGCGCGTATGGCGTGAATATGTGGGATAACGCTTAGCCATATGTCCTATAAAACCTGCTTATTGCGTTCCGTTGCGCGTTATAAGCTACATTCAATATAGGTAGACGAGATGATCTAGTCAAGCGTAAAAGTAGGTTATAAACACCAATAGATATTAAATATATGGTTATAGACCACAACTCAATCAACGAAGCTGGCCACTTGCTGCACGGTGAAGAGCAGCGGATGCTGGCTACCGGGATCGACAAGGGGGAAGAACAGTAGCGTCGCCTAGTCCGAGCCAGCTAATATGCTCGCTGGTCGGACTCTGGGTTGGGCGGTAATCCTCATCATCAATCGTATAGCCCAAGACCGACTTCATCGGGCACACCGAAGCAGAGGGACCAGTTTCGCTGAGTCTCCGTTGTCAGCGTTCTGGGGAAGAGTTCGAGAAAGCCTACGTCGTCACTCTGTTCGACTCTCGAAAGCTGCCCATCTTGACGCCACGTCGGACACCAAGTGGCATGCCTTGGGACCAGCGCCGCCAGCCGGCCAATGAACTCCAGTGGGCTGAGCGGTGCGTCGTGTCTTTGCCGCAATCGCGAGTCGAACTCGGGCATGCTGATTTCAGGTTTTCGACAACAGGGAGTCACTCGGCATGGTTGATCGATGGACACACGGTCGGTTCTGGCCGGCGTCTTGACGTCACTGTCACTGGCGATCGGCGACGCCACTATTGCCGCCGAATTGCTGCGTAATCTGTGATGATGACCGAATCGTCAGCGAGTGGTGATCAACACCCAGGCCGTCACAGGTGGCCTGGATGCGGTTCAGATCACCGGTAACGTGCTCTGTTCTCACAGTACTGCGCTTGGATTCGTAGATGTGCCTTGACCATTCCCCTGGCATGTCGTCTAGCCTCCATTCCAGTGTAAACTCCTGTGGTCGAGGAAGTACGATGCCACACGGGAATCTGCCGGAACTGCCATTCGTTGCCTATAAGGGTGATGAGCCATTTGCGTTCGTCAGCTATTCCCATGCCGACGCCGAGTCTGTCTACGAAGAACTGAGTGCCCTGAAAGACGCGGGCGTCAATGTCTGGTATGACGAGGGCATCAGTCCCGGCCACGCCTGGCCGCGAGAACTCGCCAACACCCTGGATCGCTGTTCGCTGTTCATTGTCTATATCACCCGGAATTCCGTTGCCTCCGAGCACTGCCTCCGCGAGACCCACTTCGCCATGCAGCACGGCAAGCCGGTGCTGGCAATCTACACGGAGGATCTGACCCTTCCCACAGACTGGGAGTTCGCCATCGGCGATCGTCAGGGAATCATGAAGAACCGGCTTCCGGAAGCCATGTACCGTGAGAAGCTTCGCGGTGCCATGGCAGAGTTCCTGCCGCTCAACGACGTCAACACGGCAACGATAGCTGAGCCCAGCGGTGACGAGAACCCCTCGGTACCACCATCCTCAATCCGGAACGCTCCCTCGCCACGTCGTTGGACCGGCGTGATCCTTGCGATCTCCCTCGTGGCCGTTGGAATTGTCGCAGGCGCGGCGTGGTACTGGCAGCAGCAGAAGGTGGCGGAAGCAGACCGTCGAGCTCTCGAGGCGACACTCGAGCAGATTCGTGAGCACATTCAGAACGATCGCTATGATGATGCCTACGCCTCCGCAAACAAGCTGATGTTGGATCGGGGCGAGGCCGCGCTGCCTCAGGCGATCAGAGACCAGATCATGGTCGCGGTGGACGTCGAGTCCCAACCACCGGGCGCCGTGGTCTCCTACCGGCTCTACGAGAGTGATGATTCGTGGACAACCATCGGTGAGACGCCGCTCTCTGAGATCAGTCTGCCGCGCACCATGCTGATGATGCGCTACGAAAAGCCCGGCTATGAGACCAGCTATCGGGCCGTCTACAACCCGGGCATCTTTACCCGCAACGCTGCCTACGAGGCCGCCTTCCTCAATGACTTCGGTAGAATGGACGTCGAAGTGCCCATAGTGGAACTGACGCCTGCCGATGCAGGTGAGGCCCGGATGATCGCCATCTCCACCACACGCTTTCCGCTGCAGTTCCCCGGCTACGACCTGACCGAAGGTATCCACATCCCCACCTATCTGATCGACCGTCTCGAGACTTCCAACGCCGAGTTTCTCGATTTCGTACGCGCCGGGGGTTACGGGAATGACGTCTACTGGAAGAATCTGGACTTCGTTGACGGTGATGAGACATTGGATTGGGCGTCCGCCATGGCCCGTTTCGTCGACTCGACGGGGAGGCCGGGCCCGGCCCACTGGGAATTCGGCAAATACCCGGCGGGCGCCGCCGACCTGCCTGTCCACGGCATCAGCTGGTTTGAAGCGATGGCGTACGCCAGCTTCAGAAACCGTTCGCTGCCAACGATCTATCACTGGGTTCGGGCTGCGATCATGCCGCTGGAATGCTGCGAGCCGATTTCGCCACACCTGACGCGGCTCAGCAATTTCGACAACGAACTGGTAGCCGTCGGCACCAGTCGCGGCGTCGGCCCCTACGGCACAATGGACATGGCGGGCAATGTCGCCGAATGGGCCTACAATGCCAGCGGCCCGGACCGAATCGTCCTCGGCGGATCGGCAACCGATCCCCCGTACGCCTTCTTCACGCGCAGCCGTCAATCGCCCTGGGACAGATCGACGCTGACGGGGCTACGAACCGTACTGTACCGCGACAATGTGCCAGCCGATCTGATGGCAGATGTCGAGATGGTCGAGGTGCCGGAACTGCCCGAACCGATGCCGGATGACGTCTACGAGGCAATGCGGGATGCAACCCGTTACCTGCCCTTCCCTCGAGAGCCCCGCGTCGAAGTCGAGAACGAACCACCCTATGCCGAAGGCGTACGACGTCGTACCGTCAGTTTCCGCACCGGATTCGCAGACGAGCGCTTCAATGCTCATATCTTCATGCCCACGGATATCGCGCCGCCCTACCAGCCGGTGGTCTACATGTCCGGCTACGGCGGATTCGCCGGTCCTGGCGGCGTGATCGAAGAGAGCTTCGAGTGGCAGATAGAGGAAGTGATGGACCCCCTGTTGCGCACCGGTCGCGCGGTGATCTGGCTGGAGTGGTTCGGCTCCTACTCGCGCTACGATGGATTGGAGCAAGCCAGCAACAGCGACGAACGGACCATCGCTTGGCGACAGAGGATCGGACGCTGGCGACAGGAAATGGACGCGATCGTCGAGTACGTTGAGGGATCAACAGAACTCGACAATGACATTGCCTTTATGGGCCTTTCCTTTGGCTCCAGCGCAGGCGCCTGGATCCTGACTGACAACGATGACATCGACGCCGCACTCTTTCTGAGCGGCGGCATGGCCATCGCGACGCCCGTTCAACTGACCGCGGCGCGACGTATCGACACACCTATGCTGATGCTCAACGCACAGTTCGATCATCTGGTATCACCGCATCAATCCGCTCGCTTCTACGAGCAGATCGGCACACCGGAAGCGCACAAGCGTCTCGTCGTCTACGAGACCGGACACTGGCCCCTGCCGCGGCATCAGATGGCGCGGGAAATGGTGGACTGGCTGGACCGATATCTGGGCCCCGTGGAATAGCGGAATCACCCGAATTTGGAACACGCCCCAATGCCGCCCTGCGTGTTCCTCTGTTCAGGAACTTCCTGATCGATACATGTCTGGTCCCCATGGGTACTGCGGCCCAGGATCTGACAATCGTCTGGGAAGTCTACGGCCGTCCGGGGATGCCCTGGCATTGGGGCAATGGGCAGTTTTTGGGTCACTTTTCAGCCAGATCGACAATACTCCGCCCGGTGCAATCGCTCACACTGCAGCGTCGTGATAAGAAGCTTGGTATCGTCAGCATGTGTATCGGTGGCGGAATGGGTGCAGCGGGTCTCTTCGAAGCCTGCTAAATTCTCCCAGACGTAGTAATACAGCGCTGGATTCGTAGATGTGCCCTGACCATTTCCATCGCATGTCGTTTATTCTCCTTATCCTCCGTCATCGAACAGGACAAGGCCGGTAACATGGTTTATCTTGTCCAGGTTCATCAATCAAGAGTGACAAGTCTCGTGAAAATACCTGCGACACCCGCTGATTTTGACGTCGACTGGATGAACCAGGTGCTGGCCAGCCGCCTGAATGGCAATCGCGTTGCCAGTGTATCCGCCGACTATCTGACAACGCCCGGTCAAACAGCTGACGTTGTGGGTGTCCACGTTCAGTATGCGAAAACGACTGATCTGCCCGCTGCCTTCGTTGCGAAGATCTCTACCCGGGATCAGGCGACGATGGATCAGGTCGTCAGGCCCATGGATCTCTACGCTCGTGAATTCAGTTTTTACCGCGCGAGGATCGAAGGCGTTAATTACCCTGTTTGCTTCCACAGCGATTTTGACGCCGCCAACCAGGCGATGGTGCTGTTGCTGGAAGATGTGTCTCATCTTGACTGCCCTTCCTGGGCGGCATCGCCGGCACAGATTGAAATCGCGGTAGATCGTCTGGCTCCCTTTCATGCCCGTTGGTGGAATCATGAAAAGCTCGAAGGGTATGGCTGGCTGATCGATATCAGTAACAAGATGTTTCTCGGCATGTTTGCTGAACTCAGCAACGCGGCCATTCCTGTGGTGAGTGAACTGGTTGATCGGGATATGTCCCTCGGTAACGAACTCATCGCGGCCTTTCGTGAGAACCTCGATGGTGTCATCGCATGGAGTAAGGATCGACCCGTGACCTTTGCCCATGGTGACTATCACCCAAAGCAGATGTTTTTCGGTACCGCCGACAGTGCGGAGGACATCGTCGTGATCGACTGGCAGGCGGCGGGCAGGGCGAGCCCTGGCAACGACCTGGCTCGTATCATTGTGCTGGGGCTCGATCGTGACACCAGGCTCGCCCGTGAGCATGAACTGATCGGGCGTTACCATGAGGGATTGAGGGCAAACGGCATCGACTACCCACTGGGCGAGCTGATGGAGGACTATCGCATGGGGATCTTCATCTCGCTCGCGATTGCCTATCTGGCGGCCGTCACTGACCTCGACCCCCTGATCGCTGAACTGACCGACCTTGGGCTCGATTGGCGTGGTGTGTTTTTTTACCGTCTCATCGAGGCGCTCGAAGATCACCAGGCCGGTGAACTGATTGCACAGTGGCAGTCTTTCTGAAAAAAAAAGGACACTTTAACTTTGGAGAAACCGGACATTGCTACCTGGGCGCTACAGTAAAAGCGGCTGGCTTGGCAGACAATCAGAGAATGGTTACTCCGGCACTTTACCCTGACCCTCCTCGTGTTGACCCATATGGCCGAGGGAACAACGGTTGAGCACCTCACGACGACGGACTATTGGACGCCCCGTCGCATATGGGCGTATCGTCATGAAAGTGTAACTCCACCAGTGACCTGAGTGTCTTGCGATCATCGGTATCGAGGGCCTTGAATTCCACGCCTGCAAAGGAAAATGCGGTCCAGCGAACCACGCCGTTGAGTTCCTGCAATTGCCACCCGTCCGAACGAAGGTCCAGCCGCAACAGGTCACCCGGATGGAGTTGGAAGTCAGTCGGTAGTCCACACCCGCCGAGCGATAAATCGAACACCTCTGCCTCGGCACCGCCACGCTCGCAGTCGAATCTCGCCTCAAGTTTGGCGATGATTCGTGTATGCTGACGTCGATTAACCTGGCTGCGGACGTAGCGAATACCCCATTTCATTTCGAGGTATCGTTGACCGCATGCCCGGCAACTGAATGGGTACACGTAGCCCAGTCTCAGAAGCTTCTCAATCAGTCCCTTACAGTCAACCCGGTGGGCTGTCGCTCGCTTGCAGTATGCACAGACCTCGGTGCTGTTTTCATCCATTGGTAGTACCCATCCGTGGAAACAATGCCAAAGTGATATTATATAGTGACTCCCCGAAATCTGTCTCGGACCGATCCAAGGTTCCGTCGGACAAGGGACGGAGCGTACAAGAGATACGGTACTGGCTCAAGCAGGAGACACAATGGACCAAAATCGCAGGAATCATCTGATCAACCCTTCCTTTCAGCTTCGATTCATGACCTATGTCGCGATCGCCGTGCTCATCGGCCTGACGACTCTGTATATCCGTAATTCCCTGTACTTCAACGGATTGGTCTTCCAGGGAAAGGAAATCGGACTGGACCCAGCCTATCCGTACTATTGAACTCATCGAGGAACAGAGGCGGATACTGGCCTTGACCTATGTTGGCGTCGCCAGTGTGATGTTCCTGTTGCTGATGTGGTCGGCGCTGCGGCTGTCCCATCGTATTGCTGGGCCGATCTACCAAGCCAGCAAAATGTGACCGTTCACCGCTCGATCGATTTCGCCTCTTATATTTGTGAATCGACTCTGCATCATTCCCCTTCTGCCTGCGAGTTACGCTAACCCGGAACCTGAAGGACGTCGATCCACTGGTGGCCTTCAGCTCCATGCGCCAAACGGCGCCTCCAGCAGGGAGGCCTAACGCGGGTCGAGGCGAAGCAGGAACGCAAACGGCACACCGCGCGCATTGATCTTCATACACCGATCGACCTTCTCCTCCATCCTGTCTGGTAACCCCGGGCGCTGTTGCAGGATATAGAGCAACAAGCGATGCAATAACGGTTGCAGCGGTACCAGCAGGGGCCGCGGAACGGTAGGCAGGTTATCGACAACGCAAAGGGCGACGCGGGCCAATTGACCACGCGCAGAATTTTGTACTGTGATCATGGCGACTAGGATAGACCCGCGAGACCCGTGATCGATTTGACTTGGATCAAACGCGGGTGCCTGAGGTTAGAAGATATAGACGCCCCCTTTTAACCGAGGGCTACCATACACCATGGATACCTCTACGTGGTCGTTGTATCACCCAAAGAGGAAAACGGAGGCGTCTATGACTGCGCAGAGCCGACTTCTGACCACACGTTACCTTGCGGCGGTGGCTTTGAAGTCACGATTGATCGCCGAGCGGGACCGCGTGGCGGAGATTCAGCTCCCCGAAGAACTGTACCCAGCCAGGCTCGTTCGCTTGAGACGCTGCGCCCAGGTCATGGAGTAAGCGTTGGGCTTCGGCCGTTCTTCTGGCTCGCTCGGCGGTTTGCGGAATGAAAAGGGGGCTACGGCGACAGCCAGTAGTTCAGCTTGAGCAGAAAGATGTCATCGGCAGGTGCATCAAACAGGGCGCTCATGTCGTCGCCCGGATTGAATTCGCCGGTGGGTGCGTAAGACTGCTGGCCATGGGACCAGACGGCATAGAGCGTTGAACCCGGATTAAACTCCCATCTGAGCATGGCATTGGTGCGGAACTGCCTGAAGTTGAAGCTCGGGTCTGCAAAGAATTCGTCGGTGCCGTCCTGGTTCAGGTCTGTCGCGAAGCCGTTGCCGACTTCGTGGACCCAGAGAGGGGTGAACCTCCCGGCGAAGCTGGCAGCCTTTGGATTCATTACCTGCATGTAGTTGGCATAGGCGCCGGCCGATACGTAGGGGCGGGCATAGAGTTCCAGCGTCAGATCTCGGCTAAATGCATAGTCCATTCGAATAGTCAGGCCAGCGGTCTTCCTGTCGATCTCACCGAAGACGTAGTGTGGTTGTTGCTGATCAATACGGGTGACCCATTGGGCGGCCGAATGCCCCTCGTCGTAGAAAGCGCCAGCGCTCAGCTGTATTCTCCCGGCAGGGCGCCAGAATACGCTGGGGGAGATCCCCCACCAGCGTGACCCGCTTTGCGAATGCCCGTGCTGCAGGTTGAGATTGAACGTAACCTTTTCGCGACCGTCGGTGTTGAAGCCGACGCTGAACGCATAGTTGTCGTCCTGCTGCATCGCGGGGCCGCCGCGCAGCGCATTGACGCTGAGTGCACCGAGGTTGGCGTTGGCGCTGGCCCAGAAGTTCCAGTGATTATGAAACTGAACGCGGGCTTTGGTACCGAAACCCCGATTCATCACTTCTCCGCCGGTGGTTTCCCAGTGCCAGGCGTTGGTGCTGATGCGCCAGGACCGCAGGTGTTTGCTGAAAAGATAGTGGTCGTATTCCAGGTTGGCATAAGCGACACGAAAATCGGCGCGATTCTGGAATCCGAGATCGTTGGCTTCGAACTCCGGACTTGCCTGCCGCATGCCGAAGCCGTAGCGCCAGAAGCCACCGCCAACCTTGGCGATCTGGATCTCGCTGCGGTGGCCGGACAGGGAGGTACGAGTGGGATCATAGGCCAGATGATCGGCATCCGGCCGATGCAGGTAACGTCCGGATGCTCGCTGGGTTCTCGCTATCGCCTCTTCTGTGCCCTGTACACGAGACGACAGCAGGTAACCTGAGACCCGATAGTCGCCCCCCCAGAAACGATGTTGGAAGTCGATGCCACCGGTGAAGGCGCGGCTGTGCATCTCGAGGGCATCAGCGCTCGACTGCTCCCGGACAACACCTGTTGCCACGAGTCCAACGACGCTGCGTCCTTCCCTCAGGTCCTTTTGCAGCCGTACCATGCTGTAGTGCGTGGCCGGTTCCACTACCTGCTGACTGGTCTCGCCTTCGGCGGAGTAAACGTCCGCCTGCTCCCTCGCCGTGGACCCGTAGAGCAAGCCCACCGTGACGTTGTTCTCGGTCTTTCCCGTCAGCTTGGCCGCAGCCTGAATCGTGGTGTCTTCCGGGGCGCGTACGTAGCCTCCATGAGGGTCGGCCCAGCCCTGGGGGCGTCGGCCTATGCGGCGGGAGTGAAACAGCCGGTTGCCGTCTCCCAGGCTGAAGTCAAAGATACTGGCACCTTCGAGAAAGAAGAGCCTCCGCTCAGGAAAGAAGGTCTCGAAGTCGGACAGATTCACCTGGGCGGGGTCTGCCTCAACCTGACCAAAGTCCGGGTTGATGGTCACATCCAGGGTCAGGTTGCTGGTCAGACCATATTTGACGTCCAGCCCGAATTCGGACTCGGTCTGCTGTTTTTCATAGAACGGGTTGTTGCTGTCTCCCGGAGCCCGCCTCAGGCTGGATACGCTGTATGGCGTGACTTCCAGCCGACGGCTGGGCCTGATGCCTTCGAGATCCTCAAGCAGGCCAAATCTTGACACCATGGCATTATCGTCACCCGACAGCGGCGACCACGCCACCATTTCGTTCTTGCGGGCAATATAACGCATGAACTGGATGCCCCAGGTATGCTCCTCGGCGTTGTTGAATCGTAGTTGCGAGTAGGGGATTCGGAATTCCGCCGTCCACCCGTACTGATCTGTAGACGTCGCAACATCCCACACGGCGTCCCAGTCGGAGTCGCGACGCGTGTCGTTGTAACGGTAGGAATCCCGCTTAACGCCCACTGGGTTGGTGCTGAACTGATATGCGGTGCGACGGTCGTGGTAGGAGTCGACCGCGACGTAGACCCAATCGGAAAACGAGCCCTGGTCTCGTCTCGTCAGCTGGGCCTCAATGTCTTCCGGATTGGCGTCGTAGGCACGAAAGCCGATGTACAGGGCGTCGTGGCTGTAGAGTATGCGGACCTCGGAGGGTTCCGTCGCACTGGCCCCCTCGTCGGGCTGCAGTTGGACGAAATCTGTCGCTACGGAGGCGCGTTCCCACACCAGTTCGTTCAGTTTGCCGTCAAGAACCGGCGTTTCGCCCTGGACACTCACAGCGCTCAGCGTCGGTACCGTGACGTAGGAGGAGGCGCCGGCATTGGCACCGACAAACAACAA
>JAQBUI010000079.1 GCA_027624035.1 Pseudomonadota bacterium
CAAGACGCCGCCCCAGTTCAATTCCATGGCGGTACAGTGCAACGGCCGCACCATCCGGGAATGCCTCAACGCTGATCCAGAGCCGGTCTTTGAATATCTCCCGCAGTTGTGCCCCCTGTTTGAGGAGGTGAGGTTCGATCGGGTGCTGCCTGACATCCGGGATGCCACTGGCCCCGGCCCGATGGGAGCCCTCAGCGTGCCCGGGTCGGTCACGCCGTTGTCGTGCCGGGAAGTTTTCCGGACGGCACAGCGTGCGGCCAGAACTTCCATGAAAGGGCTTTAGCGGAAATCCCGGGAGGCCGTGGAGAAGTGCTCAAGATAATGACTGAGGTCCTCCACATGCCCTGCAATCACATGGATCACCGAGGCCTCCTTTTCGACGACACCCTTGATGAGAAGCAGGCGCCCCTGAACGACCGCGGACCGAAATCGTTCCAGAACCCTGGTCCAGATCACTACATTGATGTTGTTCGTCTCATCCTCCAGGGTGAGGAAGAGCACGCCGGATGCTGATGATGGCCGCTGGCGTCCGGTCACGATACCGGCTACCTGAACAAAGCCCCCGTGTCTTACCCCACCGAGTTCGTTCGCGGTCCGGCAGCGGTCGAAGGGCCTGCCGCCTTCACGCAGCATCGCCATTGGATGACGCCCAAGAGTGAGCCCCAGAGCGCCATAGTCTGCCCGCAGGTCATCGGCTTCTTCCGGGGCGCGGCTGACCTGATAGGGCGCCTCGGCATCGGCAACGTGATCCAGCAGGGGAGTATCCGGTATGATGCCCTGCACATCCCAGTGGGTCTGATAACGATGGCCCGACAATGACATGAAGGCGCCGGCTTCTGTCAGGCGCGACAGGTCTCCACGGTCCAGGCGGGCTCTGCCCGCAATATCCTCAATACTCATCAAAGGACGTACTGACCGGGCCTGGATAATTCGCAGGGCGGTGCCCTCCGGTAAGCCTTTGATTCGCTGCAAGCCGAGCCGTATGGCGGGTTGGGGCAGGTATGTGGGGAAGGCCGAAAGTCCCTCGGGTGCCCGGAGGCCCTGGGCTGGCTCAAGGGTGGACTCCCATTCGCTGTGATGGACATCGACGGGTCTGATCTCGATGCCATGTCTTCGGGCATCCTGGATAAGCTGGGATGGAGAATAAAACCCCATCGGCTGGCTGTTCAGCAGCCCGCAGTAGAAGGCTGCCGGTTCATGGCGTTTAAGCCAGGCTGATACATAAACCAGCAGCGCAAAACTGGCCGCATGAGATTCAGGGAAGCCGTATTCCCCGAACCCCTTGATCTGCTCGAAAATCCGCTCGGCAAATTCCCGGGCATGACCACGCGCCAGCATCCCGTCAACCAGCTTTTGCTGAAAAGCCTCCAGCCCACCCCGGCGTTTCCACGCGGCCATTGCACGCCGTAACTGGTCGGCCTCCCCAGGGGTGAACCCGGCAGCGACCACGGCGAGTTTGATGACCTGCTCCTGAAAAATGGGTACGCCGAGGGTCCTGTCGAGGACCGCACGAATTTCATCGTTGGCATAGGTGACGCTTTCCTGGCCGTTGCGGCGTCGCAGATAGGGATGCACCATATTCCCCTGAATCGGCCCGGGACGGACGATGGCGACTTCGACGACCAGGTCATAAAACCGCCGCGGTTTGAGCCGGGGCAGCATCGAAATCTGTGCTCTGGACTCGACCTGGAAGACCCCGATACTGTCGCCTTTCTGCAACATCTGATAAGTCATCGGGTCCTCGGATGGAATATCCGCCACGGATAAAGCGGTATTCCGGTAGGCATTGATCAGGTCCAGGCTCTTGCGGATGGAGGTCAGCATCCCCAGCGCCAGAATATCGATTTTCAGCAGGCCAAGCGATTCAAGGTCATCCTTGTCCCATTGAATGATGGTACGGTCGACCATCGCTGCATTTTCGACGGGAACGAGCTGTGACAGGGGACCACTTGAGATGACGAACCCGCCAACATGTTGTGACAGATGGCGGGGAAAGCCGAGAATGGCCTGAACAAGTGTCAGGAACTGGCTGACCACCGGGCTGCGGGGGTTGACACCGGCCTCGGCAAAGCGGCTCTGCAGTTCAGCGGGCTGATCCCACCAGGACAGGGATTTTGCCAGCTTGTCCACCAGCATCAAATCGATGCCGAGGGCTTTGCCGACATCACGTATGGCGCTTTTGGGACGGTAGGTGACCACCGTTGCGGCCAGCGCTGCTCTGTCCCTGCCGTATTTCTTGTAGATGTATTGAATGACCTCTTCCCGGCGCTCGTGCTCGAAATCCACATCGATGTCCGGTGGCTCATTGCGTTCCCTTGAAATAAAACGCTCGAACAGCAGGCTGATATGAGCCGGGTCCACCTCGGTAATCTCAAGGCAGAAACAGACGACACTGTTGGCGGCCGACCCCCGGCCCTGGCATAAAATGCCCTGGGTGCGGGCAAAATGAACGATGTCGAATACGGTGAGGAAGTAGTATTCATACTGAAGCTCTGCAATCAGCGACAGTTCTTTCTCGATCTGCTCTGAAATGGCCGCCGAGGTTCCACCCGGCCAGCGTTTCTTGGCGCCAGCTTCCACCAGTTGTCTGAGGTAGGCAGACGGTGTCAATGATGGCGGGACGAGTTCCGGTGGATATTCATAGCGCAATTCGTCCAGAGAGAACTGACATCGCCCGGCAATACGGACGGTTTCACTCAGCAGGGCAGGTGGATAGAACTGCTCCAGAACAGGTAGTGGACGAAGGTGCTTTTCCCGATGGGCAAACAGCAGCCGGCCTGCCATGCGCACCGACTGCCCCATACGTACGGCAGACACCACGTCCAGCAGGGCCTTGCGATCGGGGTGATGCATGTGGACATCACCACTGGCCGTCAGTGGAATATCAAGACGCCGCCCCAGTTCAATTCCATGCCGGTACAGTGCATCGGCCGCACCATCCGGGAATGCCTCAACGCTGATCCAGAGCCGGTCTTTGAACATCTCACGCAGTTGTGCCCCCTGTTTGAGGAGGTGAGGTTCGATCGGGTGCTGCCCGACATCCGGGATGCCGTTGGCCCCGGCCCGATGGGAGCCCTCAGCGTGCCCGGGTCGGTCACGCCGTTGTCGTGCCGGGAAGTTTTCCGGACGGCACAGCGTGCGGCCAGAACTTCCATGAAAGGCTCCCGGCCGACCCGGAATCCACAGTGCCAGGCATTGATCATGATGATAGGCCAGGTCTTTCAGGCGGAGCTGGTATTGCCCTTTTTCCGCCCGACGCCGGGCGATGGTAATAAGATGGCAAATCTGCCCGTAGGCTTTCCGGTTGGCAGCCAGCAGGACCAGATGGATGCCTTCCTGATGGTCATCATCGAGATGGAATTCACTGCCGACGATGAGTTTGAGGCCGTGTTCTTTTGCCGCCACATGAGCCTTGACGACCCCGGCCATGGAACATTCGTCCGTGATGGCCAGTGCCTGATACCCGAGTGCTGCTGCCTGAACGACAAGCTCTTCAGGATGAGATGCGCCCCGCAGGAAAGAGTAGTTGGTAATGCAGTGCAGTTCCGCGTATGCCGCCACGCCAGAGTACTATTTATTTATACAGTACTGGTAATATATACAGCTATTGCGGGTTTTGCAAAGGCAATAGGTTGCGTCCAACCTGGTTCAAAGGAGTGGGTGAGGAGACAAAAGACTCAAATCAAAGGTTCCCCAGAAACCGCTTTGGATTCTCCCGAAACAGCGTGTCAATCACGTCGTTGCCGACGCCCATTTCCTGCAGTTCAGGAATCACCTCGTGCTTCATGTACAGGAAGCGATGGCGATTTACTCCTGAGATATTGTGCTCGGTCGGCATGGTACCGTCCTCTCGCTGTTTCAGTACGCCGGTACACACGCAGTCGTGTGACGGGCAAAGCTGCTCCGTATAGCCCTCGTCGATGAGTTTCTTCATCGTGACGGTGCGCATGTGAGGGCTGACCAGCCTGCCGGGATAGCGATCCAGCCCGATATAGCAGCCCTGGTCCAGTATCCACTTCAGATATTCGATGTCCGTTGTGTCATTGGAGTGGTCTATTTTGACCCGCGTCAGGTCAACGCCTTCCTCCTTGAAGATCGCAATCTGGCGGCGGCCGACCTGACCTGTTGGAAAGGAATGCACCATGATAGGTAAGCCGGTTTCGTGATGGGCCCGGGCCACCGCGCGACACATCACTTCGAGCGGTGGTGTGACCCCCTCGGAATCTGCCGCGCACTTCAGCAGGCCGGCCTTGATGTCGGTTCCCCTGAAACCATCCCGCACATCCCGGATGAACTCCGCCGCCATCTGGTCAACTGACACGCCGACCAGAAAGCGCGGCACATCCAGCCACCATCCGGTCACGTTAATGATATTGATGCCGGATGCTTCGGACACTTCCCGCAGCAGTGGCGCCTTGCGTCCGAGGTCAAACGTGGTGGCGTCGACCATGGTATCCACGCCACCTTCCTTTGCCTGTTTTAGCGCCTCGATGGCAATCGCTTTGGGGTCGGGGCCGAAAAGGTCGGGATGGGAGTCAAACAGCCCGCTGGCGCTGACCATGACGTGCTCATGCATCAGTGTAAATCCCAGGTCGTCGGTGGACATGGGGCCTGTGACCGTGTTGACCATGGTCATGATGGTTCTCCTCGATTATGCGGTTGGCCCCACTATGCCAGAATCGTGGAGTGCGTCAATTTCTGTCTCCGTATATCCGGCGTGGCGGAGAACAGAGCGTGTGTGTTCCCCCGGCCTGGGTGACCGATGCCGTGGTGCCACGTCTGCCGTGGCAAAACGCATAGGAATCCCCACGGTGCGATACGAGCCAATGGTTTCGTCATGCAGGGTCGGGAACATTCCGATGGCATTTGCCTGATGGTCATCAGGCACCTCATGAAGTCCCAGTACCGGTCCCCAGATCAAGCCCGCCTCATCGAAAATCTTGCCCCACTCGTCCCGGGACCGGGCCGACAGCACCTGGTCGATCTGTGGAACCAGTTCCGACATTCCCTGGTAACGCTGTTTCGGTGTTTCATATTGTTCGATCCAGTCCTCCTGCCCCAGTGCCCTGCAGAATTTTGGCCAGGCAGTCGGTTCCGGCATGTTGAATACTACCCAGGCACCGTCGCCGCAGGGGTATCTGTTTGCCGTGGGCGTCAGCATTTCCTGACGGGCACGTCGTCGAACCGGGGCCTTGTCGACCACGGTCACGGCATAATCGCTCGCCTGGGTCCACACGGCGGTCTCGAACAGGGAAGTCTCGACCACCTGGCCCTCACCGGTGCGTTCCGCCAGCCGCAATGCCGCCAGAATAGCACCCGCCATGGCGAGGCCGGTGACGTGATCGCCCTGGGCGGGACGGGCCATCGGGACGATTCCTTCATCACCTTCACGCATCGCATCGTACAGACCAGACCGGCCAAAGAAGGCCGTGACATCATAGCCGGGACGCCAGGCATCAGGTCCTGTTGTGCCATATCCAGTCAGCGTTGCGTGTACCAGATGGGGGTTGATGGCCAGCATTGCAGCGGGGTCCAATCCGAACTTTTCCTGCCGCTGGGTCAGCAGATTACACATGAATACATCTGCCCTGGCGCAGAGCCGGTGGACAATGTCTGCCCCGGCGTCAGACGTCAGGTCCAGTTGCAGCGACTCTTTCCCCCGATTGTCCACGTCAAATTGAAAGTCGTAATCAATGCGACCGCCGTCAGCCATCTTGGTAGGGCGGCCCATATCCCGCATGGGGTCGCCGGTCAGTGGTTCGATCTTGATGACCCTGGCACCAAGGTCGGCAAGGATTGCGCCGGCACTCGGGCCCGCCATCCAGCTGTCAATTTCGATGATGGTCACGTCGTCCAGGGGTGCTGCCATTCGTATTTGCCCTTTGGAAAAGAGGCGGATTCTAACCTGAGTGTCCGTGGCTAGAACAGGGGGATTGATCTGGCGGTATTGGCTGTGCCGGCCTGGATCAGCTGCGGAGTCGAGGTTCTGGAGTTCCGAGCCGTTGGCTGGGAAGCTGATCAGGCAGGCATGAAGATTGATGAACTGTCACTGGATTCGACGCAGCGAATCATCGATGGCGCGCACGCCAATAAGCACCCGTGATCGACCTGATCACTTCAGTGACACAGGCGACGTCGTGCCAGTAAGGGCTGATACGGGTAGGCTGATGGCTTTCAGGGTTCAGAGCGGGATTTGAGGAACTGGAACAACTGACGATCATGTCGGCTGGTGGCCGATAGCCTGCCGGGCCGTACCCAGGGTTCGAATCGCGGCCCGGTTCCCTCGACCTGGTCGCCCATGACCGTCACCCGCTGGATGACGCGCTCGCCTTCGAAGTCGTTTAGTACGAAATGCTGGGTGCAGCGGTTATCCCACATGGCGATGGTCCCCGGTGTCCAGCGATAACGAACTGTGAACCGGGGGTTGGTGACCCATCTCGTCAGATAGCCGAGCAACATGTCGCTTTCCGTGGCGTTCATTTCCACGATGCGTCGGGTGAAGTGCTCGTTGACATATAGCAGCTTTTGTCCGGTCTCCGGATGAATGCGCACCACCGGGTGGATGGCCATCTTGTCTGGCCGGTTGTGGGGCAGGGCATCGTGCAGCGCGGTCAGCCCCTGGCAAAGTTCCTGCATCGGTTCTGACAATTCATCATAGGCGCGATACAGGTTCGACCACATCGTGTCGCCGCCGGTTTCAGGGCAGGTGATCATGTGCAGGATGGACATCAGCGCAGGGCGCTCCTGAAACGTGATGTCCGTATGCCACTCATCCGCCACACCGCCGCTGCTGGCAGCCAGCTCAAAGATCTTGGGGTGGTTCAGAGTCGGGTTCTTGAGATTGGGGTGGCCCTCCAGTTCTCCGAAGTGCTCGCCAAAGGCCACATGCTCGTCCACGGTCAGTCGTTGGCCGGGAAAGAACAGCACCAGATGGCTGATCAGGAGCTCTCTGATCCGGTCCAGGTCTTTCGAGGTGACCGAGGCAAGGTCCGGGCCCGTGATTTCTGCGCCCAGTGCGCCACCGAGCCGATTGATCGTCCAGTCGCTATTCATGATATTTCCCGGTTCACCGATGAACTCTGAAGTTTGAATTCACTATGTCAAACATGATGATCACATTCGATCTCAGCTCTTGCTGTTGAATACCTGATGTTAAACACTTGATGTTGAAAACCTAATCTTAAGCAAGGCGATGTGCTTTGCCAATCCTGGGGCCGGGCTTTGCCCCGGAGCGAATCAGGGGTCAAAGGGTGGGTCGTAGTCGTCACTACGCAGGATGATGACCGGCGTTCCACCACCGATCTGATCGGTGATAAAGATCCGGTACAGCCCACGGCTCTGAATATCGAGCGAAAACGGGCCCGCCGTAGCGACGGTACCCGCAGGTGCGGTAATGCGCATTTCCAGCGGGTTGATCACCAGTGGCGATGTCTTGGTTTCGCCGAACATCAGCGGCAGGGGCGGGGACTGGAGGAAGTCTTCGCCTGCATTGCTGAGATAGACGTCGAAGTCACTGTCTGACACGGAATAGTTGCTGACCACCATGGTAGCCCGGTGCTCCACGCGCCGCAGGTTGTCATTGGATTGCAGCATCTGGCGTGCTTCTGCCGGTCCGCCGATTGTCAAAGTGTGATAGGTCGCCAGCGAAAACTCGTCGATCAGGTTGGTGCCGGTCACAAGCAGCACATTCTCAGGATTTCCTGCCTCAGTCAGCCGCAGTTGCGGATTATCTTGCGACACCAGTTGATAGTCTCCCACCTCACCGAAAGCGAGTCCTGAAGCCACCAGTTCATCATCCAGATAGAAGTCATAGGCCAGCGTGTCATCGGCTACCATGTGGGCGAATCGGACTGCTCGGTCCAGCTGTTCCTCGGGAAAGCTGTTGATGCCTTCGGGAGACACCACGAGCGGTCGCGCGGGCAGATTACCCGGTCCGAAATAGTCGAGCAGCACGACCAGGACTGTGGCACCTTCGGTCAGTGAGAACGTGTTGGAGGTCCAGATGGTGTCGTCTGAATTGATTGCGCTGTAGGTCAGTTCCTGGTCAACGTCGGCGGTGGCTGCAATTTCTGCCGAGACCGCGAACCGATTCAGTGTGATGGTTTGTTGCGCCGAGCCATCCTCCCTCACAAGTGAGAAGTCCACAGAGTCAGGCGCATTGAGGCTGGCATGTGCAAAGCGGACCTGCGACTGGGCACCACCCCCATCAACGGATTCTTCCTCGAAGATGAGGACCTCGGGCTCGGCCAGGGTGCCCATGATGAGGATGGTTCGAAATCCATCGACGGGGATGTTCAATGCCATCGAACTCAGTATCTGGACCTGCTCGCCATCAAAATAACGAAGCTCAAGGGTACGGGTCGCGGCAGGCAGAATAGCCTGATACCGGGTCGCACTGCTGAAGTTGACCAGCCCGATCTGCTGGCCCTGCACCAGTACCTGAATCTCAGGGGCGCTGGGGATCGCATGGACGACCCGGACAAACGCGGACGGAATGACCAGCTCGGACAGGACATAGCCTTCCTCGCTGCCACAACTGGCGAGAACGAGCATTAGCGGGAGGACGCACAGGCGCCTCAGGAATCTGGTCATGTTGGGTCCACGGAATCGCCGACTATTTGGCGTCGCGCAACGATACCCGCTCGATTTGGCCAATACAACCACCCTGGGTTCAGTAGAGGTTATCTGGCAAAGAATTGCCGAAAGGCCACCAGGGTGGCCGCCGCACTGACGTTGAGGGATTCGACCCCGCCCGCCATAGGAATGCGGACCAGTTGATCGCAAATCACCCGAACTTCAGGGGAGAGACCGTAGCTCTCGTTGCCCATGACAAAGATCGTGCGGGCTTCCGAGGGTAACTCGTTCAGCAGGATTTCGCCCGAGCCATCCAGCCCATAGATTCGGAATCCCTGCTCCCTGAACTCCGCCAATGCGGGGGCAAGATGCTCGCACCGATAGATCGACGCCCGGACCAGGGTGCCGGCGCTGGCCTTGTAGGCAAGGGGGTCCAACTGTGCGCTGCCGTGGCTGGGCAGGATCAGTCCGTTCATCGGAGAGGCAGCGACAGATCGAACGATCATGCCAAGGTTCTGCGGATTGGTGAGGCCATCGAGCGCAAGATAATGGCCGGGGCCGTCTGGTAAATCGGCGACGTCACCCAGGCCCGGCGCCTCGATGTCCAGGGCCACCCCCTGATCCTGACGGGTGTTTTTCGAGATGAACGAAAGCTGGCGGCGGTTGTGGTGTTTGATTTCAATCCCATGCTGGCGCGCGAGTCGAATGATGTCCGCCATGATGCCTTCCGGCTTCCCGGCAGTGTGCAGTCGCAGGGCTTTCACATCGGACTGGAGCGCCTCCAGGACCGGCTTGCGGCCGTACAGTGTCAGTCGCTGTTTGGTCATCGACGGCACAGCCAGCCGACCGGTTTACAGCCCGGCCCCGGGTCGGCCCCGGGACCTGGTCTGAATCCTGGCCTACAGCCGGGCCTACAGATAGTTGTCCAATTGAGCGCCGATGTCTTCAGGGGATACCTGGGGTTCAAATCGGGCCAGCACCGAGCCGTCTTTGCCCACGAGGAACTTGGTGAAGTTCCATGCGATATCGGCCTTGCCATCCGGATTGGCCTTTTCTGACTTGAGCCACTGGTAGAGTTCACTCGCACCGTCACCATTGACATCGATCTTTGAAAACATGGGGAAGTTCGCATCGTATCTGGAGCGGGCGAATTCCAGTATTTCAGCATCGGTGCCAGGTTCCTGGGCACCAAACTGGTTGCAGGGAAAGCCCAGTACCGTCACCTTGCCTTGTTCGTGCAATGTACGCAGACCTGCGTACTGTGGGGTCAGGCCTCACTGGCTGGCCAGGTTGACGATCAGCAAAGCCTGATCGCGATAGTCAGAAAAGCTCACCTGCTCTCCGGCGATGTTGTTCATGGTGAGATCGTAGAGCTTGCTCATGTCGATGCCTCCTTGGGTTTGGGGGATTGTACTATGAATGGCTTTCGTGGAAGTACTATTGCGAGAAGCATGTCGGTACTGGCTCGAACGGCTGCGCTCATGAAAAGATCCCATGCAGGTACCAGTCGTGGCTCTGCTGCTCCTGATAGAGCCAGTACAGCGCACCGTTACTGTGGCGGGCAATAAAGTAGTCCCTGGATACATGAGCGTCGCCATCCCACCAACCGAAATCGATCCGTTCCGGCCCGGCGAGGAGGGTGAGCGCCCCGTTGCCCCAGGGCCTGTTATCACGGGTCTGTAACCGATAGGGTTTGTGCAGCAGAAATGCCGGGCGTTTGATAGATTCATCAGACATGTCGGGCAGGGAACGGTCGCGGCGCTGGTGGACAGGAACCTGAGTCCATGCTTTCTCGGGGCGATGGTCATTGGCGAGTGCAAGACCAAAACAGGCTTGAGCTCCCAGCCTTGTGTGCAGCATATTGATCAGCCGCAGGCCGTTCTCCCGGTCTGCCAGGGCACCGCTGCGTCCGTCGGACTGCTGAAACCGGGTGCCATGAAACAGATCGCCGGAAACCGATTCGCTTGAAACAAAGCGGTGTGCACTGAGCCGGACCGAATCCACTTCGGGGACATCCCGCACCTTGTCCAACTGGAGTTGGATTAACAGCCTGAACAGGGACAGGTCATTTTCTGGCTCCGCCAGCGTGACAGTGATCTCCCGTGGCGGATGGTGGCGATGGGCAAGGCGAAACTCAAAGGCACTTATCCGGAGCTGCCGTGTCATGAGAAATTCGTGGAACTCCTGCAGCAGACGGTGGACAGGAAAGATCAGCGCGCTGGTATCCGTGATATCGCTCAGAAAATTGATTTCGGAAACAAAGACAGGCTTTTCCCCAATGTATCGCTGGGGGTCGGCCGCATTGCCGGTCAGGCGTTGCAGGTGGTCCATAAAATCTGCCCCGAAACGTCGTGACAGCCCGGCAGGCGGCAGCGCCAGGACCTCTGCAACCGACCGGACGCCGGTCTTTTGCAATGCCTCGATGATGCGGGCTTCTACCCCGAGGGCCGACACGGGCATTTTCTCAGGCGGGGTCATATGCGGCAGACCGGCGCGGGCACAGGTCATGGCAGCAAGGGGGGTATGGTGCACACTCATGGCCGCAGTGAACCCCAGTCCGGCAAGGCCGCCCTGGAGCCGCCCCGTGATGTTCTGAATACCGCCAAAGAGTTTCAATGAGGCCCCAGCCTCGAGCAGCAGCCCCAGTGGCGGTTTCAGTGAGACGTGAGAAGTAAACTGGTAGGCCCATTGCGCAAGGTGACGCAGCATACGCTGTTCCTTCGCTTCGTCCCGGTTGCAGACCACGATCTGCTCAACCAGTGTGCTGGCAGTATCCACGCTGCTGCCGACCCTTATACCGAACGCTTCGGCTGCAGCATTGATATGACAGACCCTGTTTCGAGTGGTCACAACGGCGGGTCTTTGTTCTTCTTTTCCCTCACTCCGGGTGAAGATTTCGATCGGCAGTTGCGGGAAATACAGGCCGATCCAAAGGCCGCCTGGCTTGATTTGATATGACATGGTTTCGCTTTAAAGATGGTATGAACAGCTTTGTGAAGTCAGGTGTGGGCTGGTTCAGCCCATCGTTGAAGTTGACCCGGATGACATCCGTTTCCCAGCCCCCACGGCGCTTGAGTATTTTCAGGTTGATGGCGCCCCCTGTGTCTGGCCCGAGATGTATTCGAAGCTCCGCCGGGGAATGGACCCGTGCCGCCGCCGCAGGACGAAACAGAATATGCCAGGACCGGCCCTCCTTGCTGGCGACCTGCAGGCGCCGAATCTGCTTGTCGCTCAGCCCATTTTCCAGTCCTTTCTCCAGTCCATTCCCGGGTCCTTTCTGCTGCGCTTGCCCCGTTGATCGTTTTCTGCCTGGCGTTCTGTTTGCCCAGGCGAGGACAACACTGCAGCCTTTTGACCCCAGGGCCTGTTCCATGGCCCACAGCATGTCCCGGCCGTTGCCGGGCCGCACCACGAGGAGAGCATCAAGGTCAATTCCAAGGGCGTGCAGGGCAGGGGGGTATGGGATGTAGGGGGGAGAAATCAGAACGATACGGCGGGACTGTGACCTGCTGAGCCGGGCCAGGGCCGGAGCCAGCAGTCGAAATTCCCCAATACCAGGGGTGTCGTACAGCAACTCAGTAACGCCGTCAGCAGGCCAGCCAGCTCCCGGCAGTTCACGGTCGAGCACATCAAAGCCGGAACTGATACCGCTTTGAAGTTCACGATCAATACTGGATGCACGCCATAGCCCGCTGTTTTGCATCAGCTTTTGCAGGTTCGGGTTTTGTTGCGGGCTCATGTCTGCAGGAATAATCTGTTTATCTATACAGTACTGTATAGATAAACAGATTTTAAGTGAAGATTAATTTCAGCCGGTGCAGGTCATATCAGCGCCTCGGATTGCCGTCAGTCCTGAAGCCCCAACAGAATTTCAATCAATTCACTGACACTCGCCAATTCGCGATCAGTCAGGCTGGCAATGACAGAGCCGATCAGCCGCTGATTGTCCAGTGTTCTGATCTGATCCAGCATCAGATCAGAATCCTGATTCAGATTGTCTCTGGCGCCTATTCGAAATCTTAACGGCTCTGCATCCAGGAGTTGTGTGGTTAACGGAACTACGGTTGTGGTCAGATGATTCAGCTCATTGAGCAGGTCTGACTGCAAAATGAGACAAGGTCTGATTTTTCCAGGTTCCGATCCTTTGCCGGGATTGAAGTTGGCGAGAAAAATCTGACCTCGTTTAAAGCCCATCACCAATCGAATCTTCAAGTTCCCTGTTTGTCTGCAGAGACTGTTCGCGTACCAGGGCTGCTGCCGCTCGAACCTGTTGACGCAGAGCATCCTTCCTGAGTTGTAGTTCATAACAAACAATAGCCTCGCGGATCACAGCACTCTTTGTCTTCTTGTGATTTCTTGCGAGCCGCGAGATGGTCTCGTCCAACTGTTCATCTGCCTTCAAGGTGATGGTTTTCATATCCAATACTCCTACTGACGCGGAGACATGCACCGCGATCAAAGAACGTTTTCAAGATATTACATAGGTATTACTAAATAAAGCAATACAGATATGGAGAAGACATGATGATTGATACCAATCACGAGCAGGTGGGCAGCGATGCCGGGACTGCGGCGGGAACACCGTACGGCATCAGAATCGGGGAACCTGGCCCCTTCGAGGAACCGTTCGTCCACGAGTGTTTGGTCGTATTGCCGCCGGTATCACTGTCCTGTTGTCAGAATATTCTGTCAGAATATACAAGCCCCCGGTAATCTGGCGACCTGATGTTACTCTTACTGAGACACAGTTTCCGGTCATCTGGTACACGATATGTTCCATACACACCGCTGTTGCTTTCAATTCCACTGCTTCTGGGTTGTCTTAATCTGACCCAGATGCCTACTGGATTGTCCTATGCTGGTCCCTTGCGGCCAGCAGACGAGGTTCACTTCTATGGTGATCTGACCTACGTTAACGACGACGGTCATCGGCAGACGGAACAGCACATCTTCGATGAGGTGTTCCGAATGATCGGGGCTGCGGAGCACTTCCTGTTGCTGGACATGTTCCTGTACAACGATTTCCAGGGTGCGATCCCGGAGACTACCCGGGCACTGTCCAGCGAACTCACGCAGCGCCTGGTCACGAAGAAGACCGAGCGTCCCGGAATGCCGGTGATCGTGATTACCGATCCGGTCAACAATGTCTATGGCGGGTTGCGTTCCAGGCAGCTTGACGCGCTGCGAGATGCGGGGGTCGAGGTCGTCGTGACCAACCTTGACCGATTGCCCGACAGCAACCCTTGCTACTCACTGTTCTGGCGTATTCTGGCAAAACCCTTTGGTAATAGTCCCGGCGGTCTACTGCCCAATCCATTTGGCGAAGGGCGGGTTTCGATCAGAAGCTGGGCCAGATTGCTTAATTTCAAAGCCAACCATCGCAAGACGCTGGTGGCCGATGAAGCAGGATACCTGTCAGCCCTGGTGACCTCGGCCAACCCCCATGACGGCAGCAGTGCACACCGCAACACGGCGATGAAGTTTGACGGGCCCGCGGTGCTTGATCTGCTCAATACCGAGTACGCGGTCATTTCGCTGTCTGATCCGCTGGCACCACCGCTACCCTCCCTGATCGACATGGTCAGGGGAGGCGGCTCAACCTACGAGGTCTCGATATTGACGGAAGGAAAGATCAAGGATGCTGTGATGGCCGCCCTGACTGAAGCCGGTCCGGGTGACCATGTTGATCTGGTGATGTTCTATCTGTCTGACCGCGAGGTGATCGCGGCGTTGAAGGATGCCCATCGTCGCGGGGCGACCCTGCGAGTACTGCTCGATCCGAACAAGGATGCATTTGGCTGGGAGAAGGGTGGTGTACCGAATCGGCCGGTCGCTCATGAACTGGTGAAACGCGGTATTGCGGTCAGGTGGTGTGCGACACAGGGTGAACAATGTCACGCCAAGACGCTGATCGTCAGGCTGCACACGGGCGAGGTGCGTGTCATCACAGGGTCGGCCAACTTTACCCGCCGCAACCTCAATGACCTGAACCTCGAGACAGACATTCTGCTCAAGGCTGATCGAGATGCCCGCGCCATCGTGTCAACTCAGTCCTACTTTGACCGAATGTGGCACAACGAAGCCGGCCGACGGTACAGCGCCCCTTACGAGGACTTCGCAAATGGCTCCCTGTTCAAGCGGATCGCGTACCGGTTTCAGGAAGCAACAGGAATGAGTTCATTCTGATCTGGTGGGTATGGTGTTGACCATCGGAGCGGTTTCTCGGGTATCAGGGCGTACCAGACGATGATTGAAGATCTTCTCGCCATCGCCATCATGGAGCTCCACCATCAATTGGTCTCGCGACACCCGAACATGGGTGAAGCCCAGTGAGATGCTTGAGAACAGCAGGCCGGGAAACGGCTGTGAAATGGCGTCGCCCCACTTGGCACCGGTCCCGGTGACCACGTACAGGGGTTCCCCGTCCCGCTCGATCACCTGCATGTTGTGGTCGTGTCCGGAAAGGTAAAGGTCCACCTGATGGCGCATCAGTACCGGCAGCAATCCGTCCAGTAGTGGTTCCACATGGTAAAACTGTCGGGCAGTTCGAACTGGCGAATGAGTCGCCATGACGGTCCATACTGCTGCGCCACTTGCCAGCAACGCCTCTGCCTGCATGGCCGTATACTGCAGGTCCCGGGCGCCCGGTGAGGTATCAAGATAGATCACCCGAAGCAGTGGCATGTCCCCTGCCGGGTCAGTTTCCGTATGACCATAATATTCAACATAGTCCCTGGCCGGCATCTGCCAGCGCGAAGTCCCCTTGCCTGACCGGGCATAGTCCAGCTGGGCCAGTTCATTGCCCGCGTAGTCATGGTTTCCCAGCACCGCATAGAAGGGTACCGACAGCAGGGCGCCGCGATACACATTCTCGAATTTGTACCGCCACTGCCAGTCATCAACGTCACGAACGCCATGGCCGTAGAAGTTGTCTCCCAGCAATACCACGAAGTCCAGTGTCTGCTGCGCCGCCAGTCTTCCCATGGCACCGGCGACCTGCCACTGTCTGGGGTTGCCCATCCCCTGATCACCAATGGCGATAAACGAGATTTCGGACTTTGCGCCTGGCATGACCACGGTTTCGCGAGGCAATGGACCAACCGTAAAGTAAAGGACCGTGATCAGTGCCAGGATGATGGCGACGGCAATGGTGACCGCCGTTCTTACCAGGATGGCCCTCATGCCGATGACGGGTCCGCAATGCGGTCCAGTACCGGCAGCAGATATCTGCGAAATCGGGCGGGATGCTCACTCATGGGAAAGTGGCCAAGCCCCTCCATCCGGACAAAATAGCAGCCGATCCGGTCAGCGATTTCCGCGGCGCCCTCCGGTGGCGCGGAATAGTCGTATTCGCCGGACAGCAGGTAGACGGCACAGCGGTTCTGGTCAATGGTCAATGCCTGATTGCGCAGGTCCCCGTCGATAAAATAATAGTGGAGGTCGCCCCTGAAGACGCCGGGGCCGCCGCTCGCATAATGCCACAGCGTCTCCCAGCGATCGTCAGCAGGGCTGTCCGGCGCCATCAGCCCGGACACTGCTGCTGCACTCGCTTCTCCGCCGTGGATGTCGTAGCGATGCAGATAATCCATCTGCGAAGGGTCATTTGTGTCACGCCCCGCGTGCAGCCCGGACTGCAGTCCGATCACGGCCCGGGCCCGCTGCGGGTACCGCAATGCCAGGTGCAGGACCACACGGCCACCGATCGAACACCCCATCACCACCGGTTGGTCCAGCGCCAGAGCGTCCATGAACGCCAGTACGAAGGCCAGATAGCCGTCTGTCGTCAGGGTATAGGTCTGCTCCTGCCAGCCTGCAGGGGGCGAGGACTTCCCGTGCCAGGGCATGTCCGGGACGATGACCTGAAACCGGTCCGTGACCCCGGTGTCATTGAGCAGATCGCGATACTGCCGACCATCGGACCCGGCGGTATGCAGACAGAGCAGCGCAATGCCATGCCCCGCATGTTCGAAATAGACCCGACACGGGCGCCCGTCAAGGTTCACAAGGACGTACCGGCCCTCGGCAGGTTCGACGTGCTCAAGCTTCATGGGAGTTCTCCCGGCGCCAGAAGTCGATGACGCCTTTGATATACAACATGTTTGAAAGCCACGGATAGAGTGTTCCGGAAAATCTGGCGTAGCCGCGATCAATCATGGCGGAGATGTCCTGGTATCCTGGCGCGGGTCGCGGCGAAATCGGGCCCAGTGTTCCCTGCTGCTGGCGATGCTGAACGCGGCGGGCAATTCCTGCCCGGACCCGACCTCGATCCGGGTGAGCGAGCCGTCTTCAATGGTAAACCGGGTCACCCGCTCATCCTCGATGACCGAGAACTGCACGCTGTAATACCTGCCACGTCGGGTCAGGCCCGGGTCGTCGTTGATCTGGCGCCTGAGTTCAGCAAGCTTGTCCTCGTCGGGTTTCATCTGCGGCCCTCTCTTGACAGTTCCGGCCCTCGCCTTGCGGTTGGGGAACGCTCATGGCTGTTTATAAAAAAAACGCTCATGGCTGTCTTTAAAAAAACGCTCATGGCTGTCTATAAAAAACGCTCATGGCTGCTGTTCATAAAAGCTCTGATGATTGTACTTGAAAACCCCGACCGGCAGTGTTTCTCTAACGGTGGATGCACGGCGGCTGTGGATTGATGTATTGCCTTTGGATCGGACCCTGGATCACGATACTCTGTCTCCTTGTGGTGGCCTGCGCACCCAATGACGGAGACACAAACATGTCGGTGAACCCCCCGGTCGCTGAGCAGCGGCTCGATGAGGTCTCCATCCATGGTGACCGGCGCATCGACGAATATTACTGGATTCGGGACGACAAACGCTCGGACCCTGATGTGCTGGCGTTGCTGACGGCAGAGAACCAGTACACCCGGGACATGCTGGCCCATACCGAACCTCTGCAGGAGGCACTGTTTCAGGAGATCTCACTGAGACTGCCGAGCAGGGATCGATCCGTTCCCGTCAAGAAAGGGGACTATCGCTATTTTCGGGAGTTCCGTGACGGTGGTGAGTATCCGGTCTACAAACGGATGGACAAACACGGCAATGAGTCTGTTCTGCTTGACAGTAACCGGCTCTCCCGGGGCCACAGCTACTATCAAATCGGTAATTGGGCGGTCTCTCCCAACGAGAAGCTGCTGGCCTTTGTCGAAGACACTGTGAGCCGCCGTGAGTATCGGCTACGGATCAAAAACCTGGAGACCGGCCGGTTCAGCGCCGTTGTGCGGGAAGGGATCTCGGCCTCGCTGGCCTGGGCTGCAGACAACCAGACCCTGTTCTATGTTCGTCAGCATCCACAGACTCTGTTGCCCTACCAGGTGTATCGACATCGCCTTGGCGAGCAGGAGGACACGCTCGTCTATGAGCAGGCGGACCCGGCGTACTACGTCAGTGTGTCCCTGGAACGTGCCCAGCAGTACATTCTCATTTCACTTTCCAGCACCGACGCGACCCGGATTCTGCTGCTGGATGCCGCCCGACCAGAGGCGGTGGCGGTGCCGTTTCTGCCGCCGGAACCCAGGCATGAATATCGCATCCGGCATGCCCGGGACTGGTTCTATGTACGAACCAACTGGAACGCACCCAATTTTCGTCTGATGCGGGTCCCGGTGGACCAGATCGGCCGCCGCGAGCATTGGGAGGAAGTCGTTGCCCATCGGGAGGATGTTCTGCTCGAGGACTTTGAGGTATTTGACGATTTCCTGGTGTTGAGTGAGCGTCGGGAGGGCCTGACCGGGATCAGAATGATTGATCGCCACACCGGCGAGCAGCGTCAGCTTTCCTTTGCTGACCCGGCCTACACTGCCAGTCTGCACTCAAACCCTGAACTGGAGGCTACCAGCCTGCGCTATCAGTACTCCAGCCTGACGACGCCAGACAGCGTGTTTGAAGTCGATATGCGAACCGGTGAGACCACGACCCTCAAGGAAGATGCCGTCATCGGTGATTTCGCGGCGGATCGCTACCGCTCGGAGCGCTTCTTCTTCTCCGCCCGGGACGGTGCCCGTGTCCCGGTTTCGCTGGTCTACCGCAAGGACCGCTTCGAGCGGGGCAGGAATCCCGGCTATGTTTATGCCTACGGGGCCTACGGGTTCTCCACGAACCCCTCATTTCAGTCCAGGCGGTTGTCCCTGCTGGACCGTGGCTTCGTGTACGCCATCATTCATGTCCGCGGCGGCGAGGAGATGGGGCGAAAGTGGTACGAGGATGGACGGCTGATGGCGAAACGCAATACCTTCAATGACTTTGTCGACGGTACCCGTGAACTGGCTGCCCGGGGCTATGTAGACCCGCACCGGGTAGTGGCCGCAGGTGGTTCTGCCGGTGGCCTGCTGATGGGTGTCATCGTCAACGAGGCACCGGAACTCTATGCAGGGGTCGTGGCCCACGTTCCTTTCGTGGATGTTGTGACCACCATGCTCGATGAATCGATTCCCCTGACCACAGGGGAATTTACGGAGTGGGGTAACCCGAAGGACATCGAGAGCTACCGATACATGCATTCGTATTCACCCTATGATCAGGTTCGCGCCCAGGACTATCCGAATCTGTTGGTCACCACCGGCCTGCATGATTCCCAGGTACAGTATTTTGAGCCCGTTAAATGGGTCTCTCGTCTGCGCAGGCTCAAGACGGACAACAACAAACTGTTGCTCGACATCGATATGGAGACGGGCCACGGCGGGTCTTCCGGCCGTTACGAGCGATACAAGCGGGACGCCATGGAGTATGCCTTCATTCTGGATGTGGTCGGAGAGACGTAGATGGAACTTGTGCAGCGCGTGATCATTCCGGCACCCCGTCAGGCCGTCTGGCAGGGTCTGAATGACCCTGCGGTTCTAAAACGCAGTCTAAGGGGCTGCGAGACGTTTGAGGCCAACGCTGCGGGCGGTTTTGATATCGTGCTGCAGCTCAAGGTCGGGCCGGTCAAGGCGAGCTTCAGGGGTGAAGTCAGTCTCACTGATGTCGTGGATGGGGAATCCTACACGCTATCCGGGTCGGGCAAGGGTGGCGTCGCCGGATACGCAAAGGGTTCGGCGCACGTGACGCTGAGTGAGCCCGAACCGGGCCGGACAGAAATGAGATATCGGGTGGATGCCAGCGTTGGAGGCAAGCTTGCCCAGGTTGGCTCGCGGCTGGTTGACGGCGCGGCCAGGAAGATGGCGAATGACTTTTTTGGCGAATTCATCAGGGTCATCTGTGATGACGACCAGGTTGAATTCATACTGGAAACCATAGAGGAATGACAAGGGGACAGGGGATGGGAAAGATTACCGTAAATCTGACGGTGAACGGTCGGGCCGTCAGCCAGCAGTGCGAGGCAAACACCACTCTGGTGGACCTGCTTCGCCAGGGACTGGACCTGACCGGGACCCATGTGGGATGTGACACCAGCCAGTGCGGTGCCTGTACGGTCCATCTGGACGGCCGGGCCGTCAAGGCGTGCACCGTGCTGGCGGCGCAGGCCGATGGAAGTAACGTTGTGACTATCGAGGGAATCGGCAACCGGGACAACCTGCACCCCATGCAGGCGGCATTCAGACAATGCCACGGCCTGCAGTGCGGGTTCTGCACACCGGGCATGATCATGACCGGTATTGAACTGGTCAACCAGGGGCAGGCGGATGATGATGACTCTATTAGGGCCGGGCTCGAGGGCAACATCTGCCGCTGCACCGGCTACCACAATATCGTCAGGGCTGTCGCGACTGGCGCCAGGGCAATGAAGGAGTAGGACGATGGTCGAAAAATCCATAGGACAGCGCGTACTTCGGAAAGAAGACGTCCGGTTCATTACCGGCAAGGGGCAATACACAGACGACATCAACCTGCGGGGCCAGGCATTTGCATACTTTGTGCGGTCTCCCGTCGCGAGAGCCACGATCGGTCATATTGATGTCAGCGACGCAGAGTCCGCGCCCGGCGTCATAGCCGTTCTGACTGGCCAGCAGCTGGCCAAAGATGGCCTTGGGACCCTGCCGTGTGGCTGGATGGTCCTGTCGAAGGATGGGTCGGAAATGAAGCAGCCTCCCCATCCGATCATGGCGGCCGACTCGATTCACTACGCCGGCGAGCCAGTCGCCATCGTGGTGGCCAGTACCTATCAGGCAGCACGGGACGCCGCTGAACGGGTGGTCGTGGATTACGACGAACTGGACGCGGTCGTTGACCTCGCCACTGCCCAGGATTCGGACCAGATCTATCCCGAGGTGCCACGCAATACCAGCTATGAGTGGGAACTGGGCGACCGGGAGGCCACCATGGCGGCGATTGCCGGGGCCCATCACGTCACCCGGTTGACGCTTCGAAACAACCGCCTGATACCGAACGCCATTGAACCGAGGGCCGCCATTGCAGACTTCAACCCTTCCACCGAGGAACTGACCCTGTATACCACCAGCCAGAACCCTCACGTGGTCCGGCTGGTGTTGACCGCGTTCATCCAGATTGCCCCGGAGCACAAGCTGCGAGTGGTGGCACCGGATGTAGGCGGCGGATTCGGATCAAAGATCTTCATCTATTCAGAGGAAACTGCAGTCGCCTGGGCATCGAAACGGCTCGGCATCCCGATCAAGTGGACCGGGGAGCGCTCGGAGTCTTTCCTGGCAGACGCCCATGGCCGTGATCATCTGACCGACGCCGTGCTCGCCATGGACGAAGAGGGACACTTCCTGGGCCTTCATGTGAAGACCAGGGCCAATATGGGAGCCTACCTGTCCACTTTCGCCTCATCGGTGCCCACCTATCTTTATGGAACACTGCTGGCCGGTCAGTACAAGACGCCCAATATCTACGTGGAGGTGGATGCGGTGTTCACCAACACGGCACCAGTGGATGCCTACCGTGGTGCCGGCCGCCCGGAGGCCACCTACCTGCTGGAGAGAATTGTTGAGATCGCGGCATCAGAGATGTCTTTGTCACCGGCAGAGATCAGACGTCGTAATTTCATCACGGATTTCCCGTATCAGACCCCGGTGGCGTTGGAGTATGACATCGGCGGCTATGATGCGAGCCTGACCAAGGCGCTGGAGATGGCGGACTGGGACGGGTTCGAGTCACGCCGGGGGGAGGCGAGGGCTCGTGGCAAGCTGCGGGGGATCGGGCTCAGCTGCTACATCGAGGCCTGCGGTATTGCACCATCAAAGGTGGTCGGGTCCCTTGGAGCGGGCGTTGGCCTGTGGGAGTCAGGCGAGGTGCGGGTCAATCCAACCGGCAGCGTATCGGTCCTGACGGGCTCCCACAGCCATGGCCAGGGACACGAAACCACGTTCGCCCAACTGGTGGCGAGTCGTCTGGGTATTTCCGTGGATGATGTGGGAGTGATCCATGGCGACACCGCCCGGCTGGATTTCGGGATGGGCACCTATGGTTCCCGGTCACTCGCGGTGGGTGGCTCTGCCTTGAGTTCTGCCGCCGACAAGATTGTGGTCAAAGCCAGAAAGATCGCAGCGCACCTGATGCAAAGCGATGAGGACAGCGTCGAATTCGATGACGGTGTCTTTACGGTTAAAGAGAGCAACCGAAGCAAGACGTTCCAGGAGGTCGCCTTTGCAGCTTACGTTCCCCATGACTATCCTGATGACCTGGAGCCCGGTTTGGCAGAAAAGGCCTTCTATGACCCTGCTAATTTTACCTTCCCTGCCGGCGCCTATGTGTGCGAGGTCGAGATTGATCCCGACACCGGCGTGACCCGTATCGTCAAGTTCACTGCAGTTGATGACTTTGGTGAGGTGATCAATCCGATGATCGTCGAAGGGCAGGTTCATGGCGGGCTGGCCCAGGGGATTGGCCAGGCGCTGCTCGAACAGTGTGTATATGACGACAGTGGACAACTGATGACCGGTTCCTACATGGACTATTGTATGCCAAGGGCCGACGACCTACCCGATTTTGACATCGCGATGACCGTGACCCCATGCACCCACAATCCGCTGGGCGCCAAGGGTTGTGGTGAAGCAGGGGCAATCGGTTCACCACCAGCCGTCATCAATGCCATCACGAATGCCATTGGCATCCGTGAGATTGACATGCCTGCCACCCCTGAGCGGGTCTGGCGGGCCATCCAGCAAGCGGGAGGTCAATAACGATGTACCAGTTCAACTATCATCGACCCACAACCATTGCCGAGGCCCGGGCCCTGCATGAAAAGGCGGATGACGGACTCTATCTGGCCGGAGGCCACACGCTGATCCCGGCCATGAAACAGCGCTTGAGCGCCCCCAGCGATGTCATCGATCTGTCCGGCATCGCTGAGATGCGCGGCATCATACGGGACGGCGATTCCCTGGTGATCGGCGCCCTGACACCCCATGCCGAGGTGGCTGCATCAGAAGTGGTTCGACGTCACAGCAGTGCCCTGACCGATCTTGCAGAGGGGATTGGTGATCTGCAGGTTCGCAATCGCGGCACCATTGGCGGG
>JAQBUI010000080.1 GCA_027624035.1 Pseudomonadota bacterium
CATGGACGATCATGTCGTCAGTGGCTCCTGCCTGTTCGATGGTGACCCCAAGCTGCTTCAGTGCGGTGACCATCCGGCCCGTGTCGTCGCTTGCGAGCGGATTTTTGAGCCGGGTGGTGCCCCGGGCGAGTGCCGACAGCAGGAGGGCACGATTGGTCAGGCTCTTTGAGCCTGGCAATACCACCTCTCCGGCGATGCGGCGGCCGGGTTCAAGTTTAAGCTGGTCCATGGAGCATCCGGGTTATCAGAACTGGTCAGTATATGTCAGGCGCTTTCAGACGGGGAGTCAGCCTGTTCAGAAAGTTGGCCAGATTGTCCTGAACAGCGCGCAGCGGAGGTTTGCCTGGTTCCTCCAGCAGGACCTGTCCGGTCTGGTTGTCAACACTGAGAAAGAGCTGCGAGTCGGCCCCGGTGTTTGCAAAGAACGTGGTGAAGGGCTGCTTTTGCCGGCGCTTCATCAGCGCATGACCAATCAGATTTCCGATCAGCCGGTCGAAATCGTCCGGGTTCCACAGCTGGATGAGGCTGACCTGACCCTCGGCACTTTCGGTCTCGATGGTGCCGGACCAGAAGCTGCCATAGTAGTCGATGATGTCAGGATGAATGGGTTGCTCCAGCGCATTGGCAAGGCCACTGAAGTCCACCGGATCACTCTGGCGGACGGGTCGCCAGCAGGATTGTCCTTCGATGAACCGGTCCAGTTCGGCGGCAGAGCGCCAGTCCTCATCGAACGGGGTGGTGAAGCAGCCCTCATCGGTCTGTGCCAGGGCTGACTCGATGAGTCGCGTCAGGGCTGTCGTAACGGGCCTGATCCTGGTGGTCGGTCCGGATGATCCTGCCATCTGGTCTCCAGGCCATCTCTCGATGGCCCCGGCTTGCGTTGCAGAAAGCGGGCTATTCTACGCCTCTGGTCAGGCTCAAGGCCAACGATGATCTCCGCCATCATATCGTGCATGGCTTTTTCGTATCGGTCCGCCGATTGACGTAAATTGTTCAGCGCATTCTGCAACTCGGCCTGCTCCACCTCCTCACTCTGCAGCAGCCGGTTGAATTCCCTCTGGGCCTCGTGAACATCACGTCGGAGCGGTCTCGCCTGCCTCGCATGGTCGATCAGCCTCGGCCGCAGGGCAGTTCGTGTTTCGTCATCCAGATCCCGGATCACCCAGCCGAGACTGAGCGGCATAGGTGCCAGGGCAGGACCACCCCACAGGGCTCTTCCTGCCAGCATGCCTGCGACCAGCAGGTTCAGACCAATAGAAACCAGCAGGGCCAGGACCAGCCAGTGGGTCTTATTCACTGAGGATTTCCATCACACTGTCGTCAAGCGCCATGAGGGTCAGCTCATCTTCCCATGAAAAGGATGTGTCGGTGGTCAGGGTGCTGGCACCCAGCAGCAGTCCGGTGACCAGCGGCAGACTCGCCGCCAGGACGGGCCGCCAGAAATATTGTCGCAGTTGATCGGTGTCAGGGAGCAGCCAGGCGAGACAGCGATCAACCCAGTGCAGGCGCGGCAGCGCCTGCAATATGCGGTCTCGGAGGTCTGCGCCGGGCATGACCGTGAGGGCATCGAGCGCTTCATCAACGCTGCGCTGTTGGGCCAGATACCCGGCCAGGGTCCGTTGCGCCTGCTCATCGGCGGCCAGCAGATCCACCGCTTGCCCGCGTTCGTTGGCGGGCCAGTTTTCCTGCCGCGCGCCGTAGGCTTCAATGATCCTTTTCAGGCGCTCGTGGTTCATGATTGTTCTGCCAGTAGTTGTCTCAGCTTGCGTCGACCCCGCGCCATCAATGATTCCAGTGCTTCCACGCTGACATCAAGAATAACAGCCGCGTCCCGGTTCGACATCCCCTGATAGTGACACATCACAATGGCACTGCGTTGTCGCTCGGGAAGCGCCATAAGGCAGCGCGACATCTGGTCGTGCTGTTCCCGGTGCACGATCTGGTCAGACAACGAGATGTCCTCGGCCACGACGTCGTCATCGGCCACGCCGGTGACCACGCGTCCATGCTTTCGGAAATGGTCAATGACCAGATGATGGGCAATGTTGTGAAGCCATGTGGACAGCTTTGCCGCGGCAGGATCATAGCGCTGCGCCTGTGTCCATAGTCGAATGAACGTCTCCTGCACGATGTCGTCCGCCTCGGGTGCGCTCATCATCATTCGCCTGACATAGGCCGTCACAGGTCCGAGGTGCCGGTCGAGCAGCGTGCGATAGGCCGCTTCATCTCCGGCCCTTACCCGGGCAATCAGGGCTGCCTCGTTCACGTGCATTGACACCAAAGGGGTTTGTTTGAGTCTCGCACGATCGGTATGTGTGCACTAGCCACTCCCTGACCGGCCACTTTATCGTCCCATTGACGAGTGCAACGGTTGCAACGGTTGCGGCCGGGCAGGTCGCCATGCCAGCAGATGACACAGGTGCCATAAGAGACATGGATGACAAAGTCGCCGTGTCAGGGGCTATTTAGTCCTGTCCGGGTCCCGGACCACGCCGGCCGAAGTGTCTGCCGTCGTGGTCGCCGAAACCTCCTCGGGCCTTGCGGCCATCACGATCACCAACCTGGTGCTGGCGGCGGTGCCGCATTCCGTCACGGAGTTCCTCTCGTGAGAGTAACAGGTCACCGTTGGTATCGATTCGACCGAAAGCGTGGGCCCTGGCCTCCTCTTCGGTCACCGCGCCGTCGGCATCGGCATCCATGGCAAGGAATTCCTCGTTGGCGTGCTGCTCGTGATCTGCGATGCGTTCCGCCATTCTGGCGGTCATATCAGCGCGCATGGCATCAACTTCGGCGCGGGTCACCCTGCCGTCTCCATCCGCGTCCGCCCGCATCAGCATGCTGGCACCGGGATGCCGGAATTCGCTAAGGCTGATGAATCCATCGCCATCAACGTCGAGCCGTCCCGGTCCGTCACGATCTGCCATCGCTGGCAGGGCCGCAGTGCCGGTCGCGCCAGCAATCAGGGCCGCGGCAATCAGTCTGGTCTTGAGATATTGCATGAGTCGTCTCCGTGTTTGTTCATGGACTTCTACGGACGACCCGGCAAAACCTGTCGCAGCAACTCTGATTCACGAGTTGTCACACCGGCTTGACGATGACCAGGATCAGAATGGGAACCAGTAACAGCAAGGTGGATTCATTGAAGATCCGGAAGAACAGGGAGCCACGGATGAGCCTGCCTTCCCGCATCTGTGCGGCATAGCGGAAGCACTGCAGATGATAGCCAATCAGCAGCACCACGAGGCCCAGCTTGAGGTGCAGCCAGAGGCCCTCGAAACCGTACCCCAGCCACAGCCAGGTCCCGAAGCCGAGCGCAGCGAACGCCATCACTGCGCTGAAGCGTGCAAGCTTGTGAGCCATTGTGACCAGCCTGCGGGTGTCTTCGCCAGCGGCCTGGCCCTCGGCATAGTGGACGAAAATCCTGGGGAGGTAGAAGATACCCGCCATCCACGCCATGACGAACAGCACATGGGCCGTCTTGATCCAGAGCATCAGACGATGTCCACAGCGCCGCCGTCGACGCGGATGTTCTGGCCATTGACGAAGGAGGCCCGGCGGCTGGCGAGGAACACGATCACGTCGGCGACTTCTTCCCGGGTGGCGATACGTCCAATGGGGTTCGGAAAATAGTTCTCCGCGATCTGCGCTTCGGCAGCCTCGAAGGTCTCTCCCCAGCCCTGTTCCCTGGCGCGGGCGGCAAAGCTGCGCTCGACTTCGGGGGTACGGATCAGTCCGGGGGAGACCAGATTGACAGTGACTCCGGTACCTGCGAGTTCCCGTGCAAGGCTGACGGTGAGATTCGCAAGCGCTGCCTTGGCCGCGTAATAATGGGGCATCCTGGCGCTGGGGCGGGTAGAACCGATCGTTCCGACGTTGATGACGCGCCCGCCGTCCGGCATGCTGTCCCTGAAGGCCTGAATCATTCTGACCACAGACAGCGTGTTCTTCTGGTAGGCCTCAATCCAGTCCGCACCGGTTGCCGATGACCACGAACCCGAGAGCCCGGTCCCATAGTTATTGACCAGTACATCAATGGCGGTCACCCGGTCCAGAACCTGGCGTCGAACGTCAGCGGCGCCTTCATCGGTGGCGATGTCTCCGTAGACACGATCATGTCCTCCGCTGTCACCGGCCCCGGTCGGGCGCGCCGGCCCGTGGGTCAGCACCCGGGCACCTTCTGCCATGAATTGGCGTGCGATCACCTCCCCGGTGCCCCGGTTGCTTCCGGTCACCAGCACGACCTTGCCGCTCAGTTCAAGATCCACAGTCTCTCTCCTGGTTCAGGTTGGGCCCCGATTTAGTCCAAGACCCCAGCCTTCCTCGCTGATTGCTACTATAATTGTCACCCGCCCTCACGTGACCTCCCGTTGGAATTTAACACTGTCCTGTTCCTATTGCTTGTGGCTCTCGGTGCCTTCATCCAGACGGTATCAGGCTTTGCCATGGGCCTGATCATTATCGCTGGCGCGACCCTGCTGGGGCTCGCGGAGATCGCATTCTCGGCCGCAGTCATTGGCATCATCTCGCTGGTGAATTCGACGGTTGCGCTGCGCACCAGTTATCGACACATCGACCCCGGCTACCTGAAGTGGACTCTGTTGACATTGATTCCCGCGCTATTGGTTGGCGTATGGCTGCTTGAGTTTCTTTCCGAGGCCCACTACGAGGTGCTGCGTGTGATGCTGGGCCTTGTGGTGATCTGTGGCGGCATCATGCTGATGTTCAAGCCAACCCTGTATGGGCAACGTTCGCGGCGGTTGACCACGACGATTTTCGGGGCATTGGGCGGCATCATAGGTGGGCTCTACAGCGCTGGCGGCGCCGCACTGGCGTACCATCTGTATCGGCAACCCGTGGCAGTCAGTGTGGTTCGGGCCACGCTGCTGTCTTTTTTTGTGGTGTCCACGCTGATCCGTACGGTGATGATCTCTGTGGCCGGGCAGGTCGATGCAGAGGTTTTAGTCACATCGTTCGCCGCAATCCCGCTGGTGGTGCTGGTGACTGAAGGCACCTCCCGACTACTGCCCTATATCCCCGACGGCATCGTTCGTCGGCTGGTGTTTGTGATGATGACGTTCCTCGGGGCACTGCTGCTCATCGACTGACGCTCTGTGAGCAGTGCAGTAGAATGTCATCATTGTGGGGGAGAGTTCCATGTTTGACGACATCAGGCCATATGACGACAGTGAAGTCAGTGAGGTCGTGACGCGCTTGCTCACCGATGGCGATCTGGCACGATTCCTCGCCAGGTGGCGGCTGCCCGGGCTCTGCCGCTATACCCCGGGGCTCGCGCAGCGGTTCGTTGGCCTGTACCTTCGACGTGCACTCGGCGGTGTCCATTCGATCCGCGAGTTCCAGCAGCGAGTGTCGAGCGTCGCCAGAAAGATTGTACGCGACACCACGGACAGCTTTATCTACGAGGGAATCGAAGCCCTTGATCCTGACAGCAGTTATATCTACATCAGCAACCATCGCGACATCGCTGGTGACTCCATGCTGCTGGATTATGCGCTGTATCTTTCCGGCCGCGACACGGTGAGGATTGCGGTCGGCGATAATCTGGTTCAGATCGGTTTTGCTACGGATCTGATGAAGTTGAACAAGAGCTTCTTCATCAAGCGCTCCCAGGAGGGTGCCAAAAAGATCTATGCGGCGCTGCTGCAGTCATCCCAGTATATCCATCAGTCTTTGCGCGAGGGGCATTCAATCTGGATTGCCCAGAGTGAGGGGCGGGCCAAGGATGGGATGGATCTGACGGACCCGGCGATCATCAAGATGTTCGCCCTTGCAGAGCGCAAGGCCGACTTTGGAGAACTGATCGGCCGAATGAAGATCGTACCCATGGCCATATCCTATGAATACGACCCGTGCGATGTGGCAAAAGCCGAGGAACTGGCTGCCATCGCCCGGTCGGGACGCTATCAGAAGCCGAGTGGTGCAGATCTTGCCAATCTCGCGAAGGGACTTGGCGGCTATAAGGGGCGGGTTGTGCTTCGGCTGGGGACCCCGCTTGGGGGGCAGTGGGCCAATGCGTCTGAAGTCGCCGGAGAGGTAGACCGTCAGATCCGCCAGAACCTGACGCTGTTCCCCATCAACTACTGGGCGGCTGCACGGTGCAGCGCACTGCCGGACTGGGCCCGTGAGATTCCGAAGGCTGCCACTGATCCGGTCAAGCCAGCAGATGAGGCCAATTTTGAATCAAGGCTGGCGGAGTGTCCGGAGCATGCCAGGGAGTTCTGGCTTGCCATGTATGCCAACCCGGTGGTTAACAAGTTTCGCCCGCCGAATCAGTCATAGACCGTCAGGACCGGTTCGGCCAGCCTTGACCATTGTTCCCGCAGTTCGAGGATGTGATCTGACCAGTATCGCTCGGTGTTGAAAAAGGGAAACGCCCGCGGAAAGGCAGGGTCATCCCAGCGGCGCGCCAGCCAGGCAGCGTGATACATCATCCGCAAGGTCCGTAGCGGCTCGATCAATTTGAGCTGGGCGTACTCGAAATCCGCGAAATCACGGTAGCCGGTCAGGATGTGCCGCATCTGTTCACTCTGAGTCTCCGGGTCGCCCGACAGCATCATCCAGAGGTCCTGAATGGCCGGCCCGGTGCGGGCATCATCGAAGTCAACGAAGTGTGGCATGTCGTCGCGCCACAGCACATTGCCCATATGGCAGTCGCCATGCAGACGGATGGTGGTTACTGGTTCGGTTAGAGCGCCCCGCAGGTCACTGAGCAGTCCGAGGGCGACAGATTCATAGGCAGGCCGCAGATCTCGCGGAATGAAATCGTGCTCCAGCAGAAAGCTGGCGGCATTGTCACCGAACTCCTCGATGGAGATGCGGGGCCGTACCTTGAAGGCGCGGGTTCTGGCGACGCCATGGATACGTCCAATGTAGCGCCCGAGAATGGTCAGGCTCGCGTTGTCATCCAGTGCCGGCGCCCGTCCGCCGCGGCGCTCATACACCGAGAAGCGAAAGCCCCGATACTCATGCAGGGTTTTGCCATTCCTCTCCATGGGTGGTATTGCGGTGATCTCATTGTCGGCCAGTTCCCGGGTAAAGGCATGTTCCTCCAGGATCTGGGCATCGCTCCAGCGTCCCTCGCGATAGAACTTGGCAACAATGGGGGTATCCTCTTCGATACCGACCTGGTAGACGCGGTTCTCGTAGCTGTTCAGCTCCAGGTTGCGGGCGTCACATCGAAAGCCGATGCTCTCGATCGCGTCCATGACGAGATCAGGTGATAGGGTCGAGTAGGGATGTTCGCTCATCCGGCGTTGGTCGCGCAACGATCGCGGAATCGGCTAATGGGCCCGCTCCATCTTCTCAAGGAAGCTCTGGATGAGCCAGCCGGAAATAGACACCCCGGTGGGGTGGGTTGGCAGATCAGTATAGTGAAACCAGTTCGCATCAGCGATCTCCTCCTCCTGAAGCACCAGTTCACCACTGTCGTATTCTGCATGAAAGCCCAGCATCAGCGAGTTGGGAAATGGCCAGGACTGGCTGGCGAAGTACTTGAGGTTCTTGACTCGAATGCCCACTTCCTCGAAGACCTCCCGATGTACGGTCTCTTCAATGGATTCCCCCGGCTCAACAAAACCGGCCAGGGTGCTGTAGAAGTTGCCACGGCTATGTGCATTTTTGGCGAGCAGCAGTTCCTCGCCCCGGGTGACCAGTACGATGATCGACGGCGACAGGCGAGGGTAGAATACCTCGCCACAGGCCCGGCACTTTCTGGATCGGTCCTGGTCAGAGCTGTCGGTCACCTCACCGCATTTGCCGCAGAAGTGATGGTTGCGATGCCACTCGACGATCTGTTTGGCACGCCCTACCAGGTAGAACACGGGTTGCTCTACCTGATTGAGCAGCGACCACAGGTTGTCGAATTCGTGGCCGTCGGGATTGTCGGCATTGCTGTCCACTTCGTGGGTAAAAATGGGAATGCCACCGACCTGGCCGAGATAGTGATCTGCAATGGATTCAAGCGGCAGCCAGCGCCACTCATCCTGGTCCAGTGGGCGCCAGGGATGGACGCCGTCGATGGTCAGGATCTCGTCGTCAGAGATGATGATATGGAAACTCTTCTCGTAACTGGTTGGCGCCTGTGTACCGGCTTCAAAGTCAGTCTCGAGGTTGATGAATTCCCAGTCCATATTGTTGATCCCTTCCTGGTGTTGTCAGAAAACATGCTTCCGGGGTGGCTGATTCCTGCTGGAACCAGCCCGGTCCGGCAGGGACTTTACCGCAATTCCAGCGAACCGTCATGGTTTAAGGGGAGAACGGGTGATGCAAGGATCAGGGGGTACGAGCAATGCAGCAAACCGAGACGGCGCCAGCCCCGGCGGCCAGAAGCGTCTGCGCCAGTGCGCGGGCTGTGGCGCCGGTGGTCATCACATCATCGACAATCATGACGTGCTCGCCACCAAAACGGGTGCGGGCGAGGAAGGCATGGCGGAGGTTATGCAGCCGGTCGGCCCTGGATAGTCGCTTGTTGGGCAGGGTGTCCCGAACTCTGCGGGCCGCGGTTGTAACAGGTATGCCCCATCCTGCTCCCAGGGTCCTTGCGATCTCCCGGGACTGGTTGAAACCTCGCTCTCGAAGCTTGCGTCGATGAAGTGGCACCGGCACCAGCAGATCCGCGGCCGGCCGGTGCCCCTCGCTGAATGAGTCGAGCACCAGTTCCGCCAGGACGCGGCCGCTCGCGAGATGCCCTCGTTCCTTGAAATTCAGGATCATGCGATCAACGGGCCACACGTATCGAAAGGCGGCCCACGCGTTCTCAAAGGGCGGCGGTCTGGTCGCACAGGGACCGCAAACCCGTTCGCCCGGGGCGGCGTGGCTCGCTGTCAGAGGAATGGCGCAGCGCCGACAGGCAGTGCCGAGCCAGGGCAACTCACGCCGACAGGGCAGGCAAAGATCGCTTTCCTGACGGGAATTGCCGTCGCACAAACAACATCGACCCGGCAGCAGCAGAAATTCCAGCCTGGTATGCCATGAGGTCCTCATGACTGAATTCTGCACTCACTTCAGGCGCTGCCCATGAGTGATCCTGCCTCATTGGCGTGCGCCGTCCATCCACGATGGTGTGGGTCGTCGACGATCTGGGTACGAGAATTCTCACACGGCTGATCTGGACGGACAGAAACCATTATCATGGTCACCCTGATGGGTGACGAGCCGACCCGGGCACTGGGTGGATTTTGGAGAGGACGATGCAATTACAATTGCTGACAGTGCAGTTTCGCTTTGCTGGATGTGGCTCGCTGAAGGAAAAACGAGGACGCCAGGCGGGTCTGCGAGAACGGCTGGGTCGAATGGCGACAGTAGCCATTGCTGAAACCGGGGATCAGGACCGGCTGGACAGTGCGCAATGGACACTGGTACTGATGGCGGACAGCAGCCGGAGACTGGATCAACTGAGATCCACGATTGACGAGGTGTTGCTTCGTGTCGACGGTGAACTGATTAGTCAGAGGTCCGAGACCATCCCCTTTGAGTGACGGTACGCGGTGTCATGTGGCTGTTTCGGTGGTTGCCGCCGCTACCGG
This sequence comes from Pseudomonadota bacterium, assembly GCA_027624035.1. Lineage (GTDB taxonomy): Bacteria > Pseudomonadota > Gammaproteobacteria > Pseudomonadales > Azotimanducaceae > UBA7455. The sequence continues at coordinate 9,543 of JAQBUI010000080.1, forward strand.
GGTGCGATCAGCGACCTTGCTTCTTCCTGCAGGGCCAGCAGTCGCCTTACCCAGTTATCGATCATGCTGAACTGATCTCCCGATAGATCGAACTCGGTGGCGAGGTCATGAATATAGCACTGTTCTTCGATCTCGAAGGCGCCGTCGGCATAGGCCAGCCGGATCAGGGCGATCAGTACGATGGCCCGTGAACGTCCCGTGTCGAACAGTGCCCTGTGACCCTCCGCAGCCACATAGTGAGGCTCGAACCGCGTCGGCAGCGCCATCTCGCGTCGCATCTCTGCCATCATCTGCTCTTCTCCGGCAGTCAGTTCGCCGTCGGACACCACCACGCTGTGTGCAAGGCAGTAGCAGACCTGTTGCTGTTTGCGGGTAAGAGAAGCGAGGAACATTGGCTGGTCGATTCCTGTATGCGGCGCCCGGCCCCGCCCGGCGACTAATCTCTGGGCGTGGCAAGTTGCACGCTATAGTTGTGTATCTTTTCGTCCCGGATGGTGGTCACCTTGACGGTCTCGCCGGGCTGGTGCTGTTCCAACTGGGACAAAAACGTATCCTGGTCTGTGACCGGCTCATCGTTGATCGCGATGATGATGTCACCCCAGTAGATATTACCGCGCCGGTCCTCTCTGGCACCGATCACCCCTGCCTTGTCCGCAGGCATTCCCTGTTCGACGCTGATCACGGCGACGCCGCGGATTCCCCAGCGCCGTGCCCAGGAGTCGGGCAGTGTCTCCACACCCAGTACGGGTCGATACAGACGGCCATGTTCAATCAACTGGGGCACGATGTTCTTGACCGTGTTGACCGGAATGGCAAAGCCGATGCCCGCGTTGGCGCCGCTCGGGCTCAGGATGGAGGTGTTGACACCAACCAGGCGGCCATGGGAGTCCAGTAGGGGCCCGCCGGAGTTGCCGGGATTGATCGCAGCATCGGTTTGAATCACGTTGTTGATGGTGCGGTTGGTAAGTGATTTGATCTCTCTGCCGAGCGCACTGATGACGCCGACCGTCAGAGACGTATCCAGTTCAAATGGATTGCCGATGGCCAGTACCTTCCTGCCCACGGCCAGATTGGAAGAGTCCCCCAGAGGCAACGCGGTCAGGACGTCTTCCGGTGCATTGATTCGAAGCAGCGCGATATCCTTCTCTGGCGCGCTGCCAAGTACTTCTGCGTCGTATTTCTTGCCGGACTGAAGTGTGATCTCGATTCGCTTGGCCCCATAGATCACGTGGAAGTTCGTCACGATCAGCCCGCTTTCATCCCAGATGAAGCCGGTGCCTGAACCCGCGGGGATCTCCATCACATTGAAAGAGAAGCGTTGTCGACGCAGCTGTGTATTGGTGACGTATACCACGGAGGGGCTCGCGGCCTGATAGACGTCGATGTTGTTCTGTTCATCCGGTGTGAGTGTGGTGTCAGCTGCCAGTCGCGACAGGGCCGCCGTACTCGCTGCGAGGGGCATACCCGTATCCGGTTGGGGTTGGTCGCCATTGCCATTCAAGGCGACCAGGGAGCCCGCGCCGGCCAGTGTCAGCACAGAGGCGATGAGCCACTTGATGTTCATCCAATCACCTTGACTTTACCTGATCGTTCGTTACCAGGGCGCGGGCGAGTTCAACGCGCAGGCATGACCCGGTCTATCTTTGTCGCGCTGATGAATCCACTGACGGCGTAGATGTCGTCAGGAGACAGGGAACCTACCGCCTGCTTCAGGCGCATGTTGTCGCGGATGTATTGATATCGTGCACTCGCGTACTGGAACTGGGACAGATACAACTGCCTCTGTGCCTGCAGTACTTCTACGATGTTTCTGGTACCCACCTCGTAACCCGTTTCGGTCGCCTGCAGGGCGCTCTCGGAAGATTCGATGCTACGCCGACGGGCATTCACGCGAGCGACGTCGGTGTTGATGGCGGTGAACAGGCTCCGGGTTTGTTCGACGATGGTGCGCTGCTGAAAATCAAAGTTCTGCTGGGCCTGTTCCAGGCTGAAGCCAGCGGCGCGAACCCCCGATGCAATGGCGCCGCCGGTGTATACCGGGATGTTGAGTGACAACGTCAGTGACCGGTTATTGCTCTTCGATCCGAAAAATGAATTACCACCAGCGGTGGCAGAATGTTGCCAGTTGGCGGACGCGTTGACCGTGGGTAAACGCCCGGCCCGGGCAATCTTGACTTCGCTTCGGGCGCCGTGCAGGCCTTCCCTCGCGGCCAGCAGCGTGAAGTTCTGGGCGATGGCCCGGTCGACCCAGGCGTCTTCCTGGTTGGGCTCAGGGGGCGTCACTGGCAGTTCGTCGACTAGCGCCTGTACCGACGTGATGGGGTTTCCAGTCAGGCGTAGCAGTGCCTCAAAGCTGACGTTCTGGGCCCCTTCGCTCTCGATCACGCTGACTGTGGAATTGTCGAATGCGGCCTGGGCCTCAAGGACATCTGTGATGGCAACAAGACCGACGTCAAAGCGTTGCTGCACCTGCTCCAGTTGTCGTTTTACCGCATCGCGCTCGGCGATTGCGGAAGTCAGGGCTGCCTGTGCCTCAAGAATCGCAAGGTAGGCCTCAGTGACCCGGAAAATCAGGTTCTGCTGCGCTGCCGCGAACTGTGCCCTCGCCTGGGCCTGAACGTTCTTGCCCTGCTGAAACCGGTACCAGCTGTCCAGCCGGAATACCGGCTGGCTCAGAGAGGCGCCCCATCCGTGAGAGTTGAATTGCCGTGCCGGGATGCGAAACTGCTGACCGAAAGTGGGGCTGGTGGGATCGGTATCAACACCGGGAACCGGAATGATCGCCCTGGTGTTGGTCGTGTTCCCCTGCAGGCCAACCTGGGGTAACAGCGCTGATCGGCGCTGGGCGATGACCTCGTTCTGTGCCTTGAACGAAGCCTCGGCAGCGGCAAGCTCCGGGTCGTTCTGCACGGCCAGTTCGTAGATCTCCTCAAGGGATGCCGCTGCAGCACCCTGGACGAACGCCGCAAGGGCCACAGTGGAGAGTGTGGTCAACAACTTTCTCAACATATCAATTCCTTTAGGCTCATCACGGGTTGGCAGGTGCACATGGGCGTAGTGTATTGGCATAGCGTATCGGTACAAGGACGGCTATCACCAGTACGGCTGCGTAGCATACTGGCAGGAGCCCCGTGATTCTAGCCCTGCTGCGGCAACCTGACGTGTCCCTGACTTGGACGCCTGGGCGATCTGAAGGGTTTAATCCGCCCCGGCAAACGGCAGGGCAGACCAGGCAGTGGTGTGTACGTGGTCATGTGTTGTGCTGTGGTCGAGTCAGCGGTCCCGTAAGTGATTGATTTATCGTGGGCGCCAGGTGTCATGCCCGTTCTGGCCGCTACTTGCAATGCATCAGTCAGGGGTGGTCGCCGAAATGCGCGGCAATGGAAACTCGCCCAGGGCCGCTTCCAGGTGTTTGGCAAGCCCAAGGCAGTGGTCTTCCCGAAAAGGAGCGGCAACAATCTGGACCCCGATCGGCATGCCGTCGTCGTCGGTACCGGCCCTCAGCACCAGTCCCGGCCAGCCCGTCAGGTTGAAGGCACTGGTGTAGGTATAGGCTTCGATCTTCTCCCGTTCCGTATGGGGCAGCGCTGTACGGGCGTTCACGGGGCAGATCAGGACATCAAAGTCCTTGAAGAAACCGAGCATGCTGGACTGGTAGTTGTGCCAGATATTGATTACCTGGGCGAATTCCCGAGCTTCCATGCCGCTGCCCCGGTGCTCAAGGCTCTCCTGGATTGGAGGTGAAGGCGTTGTTGTCCTGCTGTCTTCAAGCAATGCATCCACCATTTCGCCGTTATCAGCGCCGAACACCCGGGACATGATCAGTCCGGTCATCTCAATTCCGCTCGGACGGGCCTCGGTCACGGCCATGCCGGCATCACGGAGCAATTCGACCACGGTCAGGATGGTGTTGCTGATGGCCGGTGTCGGGGTCGCGATGCCGTTATCGGAGTGAAATGCGACCCGAAGGGCGGGCACGTCTACCTTTCCGGCCGCTCGAAGCGGTGCGGGTACCACATGCGGGTCGATGAAATCGGGCCCGGAGATCAGCTCCAGTACCAACGACAGGTCATCGACATGTCGTGCCATCGGGCCGGGCTGTGACAGTGGTGCCAGCAGTCCCGTGGTGGGGAGCGCATTGCCCGTACACGGGACTCTGCCGGTGGTAGGTTTGAGTCCCTTGATACCGCAAAAGTGTGCCGGCAGGCGAATACTGCCTCCTGTGTCGGTACCGATGTCAAGCGGCGAAGCCCCGGCGGCGATGATCGCGGCGGCCCCGCCGCTCGACCCCCCGGGCGTTCGGGCAGGGTCAAACGGGTTGTTGGTTCGGCCGTACACGAGGTTGTCCGTCTGGAATGACAACGTGAACTCCGGCGTATTCGTTTTGCCAAGAATGATGGCGCCGGCCTCCCGCAAGCGTGCGACGCAGGTAGCGTCGCGTCCGGGCCTGAATGACTGTCGGCCCTGGGTACCCCACGTTGTAATCCCATCAAAGGTGTCCAGGGAATCCTTGATGGTGATGGGTACGCCGTGCAGCGGTCCAGTGGCTTCCTGATTTTTGATGGCGGTGTCTGCCCTCGCTGCCATCTTGAGCGCGTGTTCGGCCATGGAGAAGACGACAGCGTTCAATTCCGGGTTCACTTTCTCTATTCGGTCAAGAAACGCCCGCACCAGATCCGTGGACTTGATCTGGCCCTCGCGTATGGCGCTGGCCATATCAGCCAGGCGCCCGTCGAGAAGTTTGTCCATAGATACTCCCCCGTCAGGGTGGCATGAAGGCGTCAAAAGGGCGGTCAGTATGGCAGATTTGATGGCGCTGCCAAAGTTTGCAGAGATCGGGCGTCGCAGCACAAGGTCACTCGTTACATCGAGCGCTTTCGACAGATGGGCAAGCTGCGCAATTCTCTGCATGTCCCGGCTGGTATGGCTAGCACGGATAGTACGGATAGCACGGATAGTACGGATAGTGGGTACTTTGTCCCGCCCGCGGTGCTCGAAGTGTCCGGTATCGAGGAGATGGATGAGGAGATCTTCGGCCCGGTGTTGCATCTTGCGACCTTTGAAGCCGATGAGGTCGATGCCGTCGTCGATGAGATCAATGCCAAAGGCTATGGCCTGACGTTTGCCGTGCACAGCCGCATTGACGATCGCGTCCAGCAGGTCGTGGACCGGCTCCGGTTGGTAACGTGTACGTCAATCGAAACCAGATTGGCGCAGTGGTCGGCTCCCAGCCGTTCGGTGGCGAGGGGTTATCCGGTACGGGACCAAAGGCAGGGGGTCCGCACTATATGGCGAGTTTTCGCCACGCACCGGCGCCCGAAGCGGCAGACGTCGACGGCAATGTCGTTGCTCAAGGCGCCCTGGTGGCGGCGCTCGAACGTGCCGGCGTGGCCTGCGGGCAGCCCGTCGCCACAACGGATATGCCAGGGCCAACCGGCGAATCGAACCGGCTGTCGCCTTTCCCCAGGGGCCGGTTCTCTGTCTCGGACCGGGTGCCGGTCTTGTAAGGGCGCAATTCGCCCAGGCGGTGGAGGCGGGGTGCACTGCGGTGGGCGTGGCCCCGGGGATCGAACCACTGAAGGGGGCAGTGACCCTCGACGGCGTATTGAATGTCACCGATTTTCCATAGCACCGTTGCCATCCCCGGGGAAGGCTACACCTTCGGGACGAGATTCAGCCGATCCATCAGAACCAGTTGATCGTCAATGCCCCGCTTCGCGTTAGCCTCGACACTGGAGATCTGGACCCTGGGAATCTGAGCGGTATAGCCCAGATACACCATGCTTCACGGTGTTGCCGAAGGTGTTGTCCGACGACCAGGAGTGAATTTGTAGCCGATCCCGCGAATGGTTTTGATCAGCCTGGCGGCCTTGCCAAGCTTGCGCCGCAGCGAAGCGATATGAACATCAATGTTCCTGTCTATGATCGCAGCGTCTTTCCCCAGTGCCTGACTGATCAACTGTTCCCTGGACAGAGCCCTGCCGGGGTTTTCCGCAAACTGTTGTAATAATCTGAATTCCGTCACCGTAAGGCTCGCCGGGTGCCCCGAGACAGTGACTTCATGACGCTCTGCATCAATGACCAGTTCGTCAAAAACCATGCGGCCTTCAGCGACTTCATGTCTGGCTGGTCTGGACTTGCGTAGCGCAACTTTTGCGCGTGCAGCAAGTTCCCGGATGCTGAATGGCTTTGAGATGTAGTCATCTGCGCCCAATCCGAGCCCAATCACAATGTCGGAGTCCTCCGCCTTCGCGGACACCATGATGATGGGGATATCACGAGTCATCGGGTCGGACTTGAGCTGCTGGCAAACAGAAAGCCCGTCAATACCAGGTAGCATCAGATCAAGAATCACAAGGTCGGGGATCTCGCGCCGGATGATCGTTAGCCCATGGTCACCTCTGTCTACGCAAGTGACCTTGTAGCCCTCAGTTTCCAGGTTGAAGGCAATGATATTTGCAATGTCCGATTCGTCTTCGACGACGACGACCATAAAAGGCCCGTTATCTGGATCGTGACTCATAGCTGAAAATACCTGGGTGGTGGATTCGCAGCACAGGCTTGCGGGTAACTGCCGGTACCGAACGGGACCGGCCATCACCAGCCGTTGATAACAGGGTAACAAGCGTCATATTCAATCCCTATAGGGGCCCTTCCGAGGCGAGCCTTGACAGAATCTTAGAAGAGCTCTTGCCGGCTCGCCAAGTGTTAACGCGTCAATTAATCGAAAATTAACAGTACGTTAAGAAAGCTTAATACGGGCCGGGACTCAAAGCTGATGAGGAACAGTCTGGCGGGCCATGAGCTCCCTCCGCCTGGCATTGCACCAGGAAATGACAAGATGGTTGTTTTCTTCCTGCCAGAACTTGTCATCTGGCGAAATGATGCGAAGGTCAGTGCGCGTCAGGTGGCCGGTCAGATCTGCTTGTGATTTTGCCAGTCTGGCGTTTCCGGTGGTGCTGACCAATCGGCGGGGACGTCTCACCCGGGTCAATCTTTAAGATTCATTAACGAAATTTAAGCAAAAAATTATCGAGCCTTAACAACCGGACCCTAGACTGCGCGTCATCTAAATCAGACAGGGTTTAATCAATGAGAAGATTCGTGGCAATGCTCGCAACCTGCGGGTTTCTGGCAGCCTGTGACAGCGGCGGCATCAACATCTCTCCGGTGACGAACGACAATCGGACCGATTCGTCAGTGAACAACAGCAACAATACGTCCGCAGCGCAGGAAACGAATCCCTGTGCTTCCTACGTCAATTCTGGCGGTCAGACCATTGTTGGCGACTTTGATGGAATCAACTGTGAGTACTCGCCGGCATTTGCCGACGCGGGTAACAACATCATGACAGATATCACGATCCCCGCACTGGACGATGGTGGTGTTCATGTCTTCAGGGGAAGCCTGTTCATCGGTGAAGCCCATTCCAATAATGGGGAACTCCAGGCCGCCGGTATTGTTGAGGGCGGTGATGGTCCGGTTCTCACAATTGAAGCCGGCGCCGTATTGGCATTTCCGGACAATACCAAATTCGTCATCATTAATCGCGGCTCGCAGATCTTCGCCGTAGGGACGGCAGACCAGCCCATCGTATTTACCGGCGAAAAAGATGCGGTAGAGGGTGCTGCAGAACCAGAGGAAGTACAGATCTGGGGCGGTATGGTGATCAATGGCTTCGGCGTCAGCAACAAGTGTGAGTATACAGGCGTTCGTGGTGAGTCCGATTTCTCCCTGGTGGGTGAGTGCAACATCGCAGCAGAGGGCGCCGAGGGCCTGGATGAGTCCTATTATGGCGGGAGCAATGACAACGACAGCTCCGGTCGCATGGAGTATGTGATCGTCAAGCACACCGGTGCCACCGTGGGTAATGGTGATGAGTTGAACGGGATTACGTTTGGCGGTGTGGGCCGCAATACGATCGTCAGGAACGTTCAGGTCTATTCCACTTACGATGACGGCTTCGAAATGTTTGGCGGGGCAGTGAACGTTGAGAATTTTGTTGCCGTCTACGTCCGGGATGACTCCATTGATGTGGATGAGGGCTATATAGGCACCTTTACCAATGCGTTGGTAGTGCAACAGGAGACTGATGGCAATCGTTGTGTAGAGGCTGATGGAATCGGATCATACTCAGGCAAGTCGCCGGAATTCATCCAGGACATGTTCGACCGCGGTCTGAATTCGCGACCCACCATCAATAACCTGACGTGTATATTCTCGCCGAGTACAGGGACCCACGACCCGGGCGCCGGCTTGCGTTTCCGGGAAGGGTTGTGGCCCACCCTCAACAATGCTCTGGTGATCGGCTCATTCGGAAACCCGACCGAGGGTTCAGATAACTGGTGTGTCCGGATTGATGATACTGCGGCCTCGGACGGTTTTGCTCCTGGTAATGCCAGCATCAACAATTCGGTGTTCGCGTGTGAAACGAAGTCATCCCAGAACATTGACGGCCAGTCGGTGAGTGCCTTTTTGACCGCGAACGGAGGCAACGTGTTCGCCGACGTGACGGGGGCGGCCAATGCAACGGCGCTCGCTGACACTGGCTTGATCCTGCTTGAGGGTGCCCCGCCCCTGTATTCGGTTGATTATTCATCCATGGTCGTCAATGACGCCGCGCTGCCAGCAGGCGGCCCGGCCTTTATTGGTGCGATGTCACTCACTCTGCCAGCCGATAGCGTGATGCCTGACTGGGCGACCGCCTGGGCCTATGGTCTGGTGGAAGGTAATCGGGCGCAGGCGCTCTGGTTCGAGTAGACAGTCAGGAGAGGGGCAGTTGCCCAGGACGTAGCCCTAGCCTATGCAGCGGCGGAAATGTTCATCATCCAAAGAGGCCATATATGAGATCAATAAAGAGTATTCCAACGCTCGCCCTGGTGGCGGGGGCTGTGGCAGGGCTTAGCGCCGGGGCGTACGCGGAGCCAGCGGTGATCGAGGAGGTCGTGGTGGTTGGTCGATCTCTTGACGCGGCCCAACAGCTGCTCAACGAGCGGATGGATGACGATGCTGTCGTCGACGTCCTGGACGCGGACACGATCAGTCGCCTCGGCGACTCCACGGTAGCTGCTTCACTGCGTCGGATGACAGGTTTGTCGCTGGTGAACGACAAATTCGTCTACGTCCGCGGTCTCGGGGAGCGATACTCGGCGACAACTCTGGGCGGCGCGGTGATCCCATCGCCCGATCTCACCAGAAATGTGATTCCACTGGACCTGTTTCCGGCCTCTGTGGTGTCGAGCCTGAAAGTACAAAAGACCTTCTCCCCGGACATTATTGCCAATTTTGCAGGAGGTCTGATCGATATCCGGACCCGATCGTTTCCCCATTCAGGATTCGGCTGGTCCATCGAAGGTGGGGTTGGGTCCAACTCCGAGACGTCTCGCCAGGTGCTTGGTTATGCCGGTGGCAGCGACGATCAATGGGGTAGCGATGATGGTACGAGGGCACTGTCACGACAGCTGGCTGATGGCCTGAACGAATATCAGGGCAATCTGAGTCCGTCCCGCATCCTGCAGAATCTTCGCCAGAGCGGACAGCCTGATGCCACGTTTGCCGATGCACAGGCGATTAATCGACAGCTTGCGCTGGCGCTGAACCGGAACATTCAACTGACCCGGACGGACAGTTCACCCGACTACAACCTGCGGGGCTCAGTCGGTTCCAGTCTGGTTGTGGGTGACGATACCGAAGTCGGGTTTCAGATCAGTGCATCCTACGACCAGGGCTGGCGCGAGACTGTCCGGAAAACCTACAGCGCCATGGTCCCGGAAGAACAAAACGAGACGGAACGGGAGTCCACCTTCTCGGCAAACCTTAATACTATCTTTACTACAGGATTGGACTATACCGAAGACCATGAATTCGGTGTGACGTACCTGTTTATCCGCAATTCCGACGACGAGGCCGCCACCCGTGATTTCTTTAACGAGAATCGCCAGCAGTCCGACGGTATCGGTTTTCGAGACTATCGGGCCCAGTTCGAACAGCGGGAACTGAACGTGCTGCAGTTCAGGGGCACCCATCGCATGGGTTATGAGACCCGGGAGAAGCTGGCGTTCATAAAGTTGCCGGCGTTGCTCCCGGAGGAAACCGAGGTCAGCTGGTTCTATTCCGACGCGACTGCGACGACCGATTTGCCAAATCAGGTCAATGTATCAACGGACACGGTCACCGACCGGGTAACGGGCGCGGTCCAGGAGGTATCTGTTCAGCGTGATACCGGCGCTGCAGATTTCCGGTTCACCTCACTCGAAGACGATGTGCTGAGCTATGGCTATACCACCAGTATCCCAGTGGATTTTGGGAGCACGATGCTCGAAATCAGGTTTGGCTACCAGTACGACCGCAAGGCGCGTCGCTACGAGCAGCGTGAGTTTGGGTTGGGTTCGTTCTCTGCACCCGCCTCCGTGCTTTCCGGGCAGATCAACGAGGTCTTCTCGAATGCCAGCGTGACCAATCCGGAATATGGATTTGAACTCGGCGTACAGGGCCAGGGCGCACGAAGTTATCTTGCTGCGACCGCCACGACCGGATATTTTGTGATGGCGGACTGGCTCGTGAATGACACCTATCGACTGACCTTTGGCCTTCGTAGAGAGGACTACATCCAGGCTGCGCTGCCGTGGGATGTCTACGGCTACAACGTTGATTCTACCCAGCTGCCGACCGATGTTGCGGTCCTCGAAACGGCGGCATTTCAGGCCTCGGACCTGTTCCCCTCGGTGACGTTAGCCTACTTTTCCGATTGGCTCGCCGAGGAATTTCAGCTTCGATTCAGCTGGAGCCAGACAGCCATTCGCCCGGATCTTCGCGAAGTGACCGAGGCGAGCTATGTGGATCCGATCTCCGGTGAGCTCGTGTTCGGCAATTCCGGGGTGGGGCCAGCCAGCGTCGACAACTATGACCTGCGGGCGGACTGGTTCTTTGCCAATAAGAACAGCCTGACGGTGTCGTTGTTCGACAAGGACATTTCAGACCCCATCGAATTTTTTGAGACACCGGCTTCAGATACCAACCGGGCACGGTCCATCGTCAATGCTGAGTCGACGAGGATCAGGGGCCTTGAACTCGAAGGATTGGTCCGTCTCGGAATGCTCGGTCGTCATGGAGAGTTGTTCTTTGTTCAGGGCAACGCCACGTTTCAGGATTCCGAAACCGTGGCGGGTTCTCGAGCGGACGCGCCGACGAACAATGTTCGCAGCGCGACCGGTGCATCCGATTACCTCCTCAACCTGATGCTGGGCTTTGACTCTGATGACGGCAAGTACACGGCATCGTTGATCTACAATGTATTCGGAGCACGGCTTTACAAGGCCGGGCGACTGGGCGGGGCGGACGAGTTTGAGCAGCCGTTTCATTCCCTGGACGCAACGTTTTCCTGGTATCCGACCGATCGGCTCACCCTCAAGCTCAAGTTACAGAACATTCTTGACGAGTCGATCACGATCAGGTCCGGTGATGTGGTTGTTTTTGAAGAGGCTCCCGGGAGCACGGTCGCGGCCCGGTTGAAGTACGAGCTTTGAGGCCTGTTTTCAGCCGATGAAGATCTCGTCCATGTGTGGGTGGCACCGCGCCGACCTATTGCGATCCAAGCGCAGACTCGATGTCGGTCCTATTGAAGTCATTGCCCTTGTAAAGGAGAGGGAGACCGGTGGTCTTCGCAAGGGCATATGAGAAGCAGTCGCGGTAGTTTAGCCCTGCAGGGTGGGCACCCTTGCCATACTCGATATACGCCTGGCGTGCCACCCTTGCGTGTCGCTCCGTAACGGGCTCGATGACTATCTCTGCACGGGACAGCAGAGCATCGAACTGTCTGCCTGCTTCTGCACCCTTTCTCCTGTCTATAATGATGCCCGCCTCGACGAAGCTCGCGGCTGAGATTAGTCGTATGTCGCTACGCGTCAGTGCATCCATGTAGAGGTCGGCATCTTCCTCCATCGTCAGGATTGCGATGAGTGCGGAACTGTCGATGATCATAAGGGCAGGCCGTCGTCGTCATAAAGCAGTTCATCTCCAGAACGGGAATCAAGATCGGGATACGAGGCACATTTCTGAGCGATGCCCATCACGTCGCGTTTGAGCTGCTCTCTATCCAGGTGTTGTTGCTCCCGCTCGAGTCGTTGTCGCAGGGACGTGATGACCGCCTGGGTTTTGCTCTCGCCGGTCAGTTTGCTGACTTCGGCTGCCAGCAAGTCGGCCTCGGGGTTTTTGATGTTGAGGGACAACAGTCCTCTCCTGGTGGTAGAAATATAGAATCTATTCTACCTTTGTACCGTTCTACCGTCCGTCTCCCAAGTTCGATTTCACCATTCAAGCTCCAGCGGCTCTACCTGGGTTCGTGAACAGTCTGCCGAAAGCCGCCGGCCTTCGGGTGCTCGCCGATGTCTCCGATCCGGATGTCATCGACAAGATACTCACGCACCTTGTGCGCGCGCCGCCAGGTCTGCCCGCCCAAACGACAAGCAAGCCGGCGATCTGCACGGACGCGTCTGCCTGTTTGCCGGATTCTAGCTCGCTCATCACCGCGGGCAACGGTCGCAACAGATTGCGCGTTGCGTGAATGAAAACGACGCCCTTCTCAAATCGGCACGCGTCCTGGCCGCAAATGCCGGTATCAGTCCTTGCTCGGGGGGACCTTGTCCGGATTCGCACGGGCCTGGTCGATTTCTGCGTAGCGAATCGCGTCCTTCAGCAACTGATACTTGTTGCCTTTGTATAGATAGACGACCCGCTCTTCCGCCTCGGCATCGCTGGCCGCCTGTATCCAGTTGGTGTGCTCAGTCAACAGAGCCCCGATATCAGGTATCAAAACATAGGGTATTCGGCCATGGGCACGAGTCGCGGCAATGATTTCTGCCTGAAGGCTTCCGCGCCTCCCGTGAGGAAAATCCGTGGCGAAAGTTCCACAGGCGTAACCGACAGTCCACTGGCACCGAGGACGGTCGCGAGGGCCGCGGTTCCGCACTGGTATCTCGATTGAGGATGAAACGGGGTGTCCAGTTCGACGCGTTCGGTCGACAGTCCGTATTCCCGTAGACCAGGCCTGCCGGCACAGCCGGCGGCCGCAAGAGTCGCGATCAGGGC
>JAQBUI010000081.1 GCA_027624035.1 Pseudomonadota bacterium
CTGGACCTGAGCGAGGATCCTGTTTTGGCGAAACCACTGAGAGTTGGGCTCTTGGGTGCAGGGCCAATTGCCGCTGCTGAAGCAGGTAAACACCTGCTGTGCGAGACGGCGATGGCGCCTACCCTGTCAGGTTGCCAGGCGATGATTGACGCGGCTGATGCGGCCGAGGTTACGCTGATGATTGCCCAGAATCTGCGCTTCTCCCGCACTGCCATGGCCATCAAGCATCTGATTGATCGTGGTGGTCTGGGTGAGATACAGGCCGTGCGTGCCCATGCCAGTTTTGGGGCAGGTACGTCGAATCCCCAGGGGCACTGGGCAAATGACGGGCGGCGGGCTGGCGGCGGCATCCTCATGACGCACAGTATTCACCATGTCGACCTCCTGCGATTTTTTCTGGGTAACGTCAGGCGGGTGGTTGCCGTTTGCCGCTCCGTTCAGCGGGAAATGGTCAATGGCGCGGAGGACCTGATCGCGGCAACCGTAGAGTTTGAGAGTGGCGCTATTGGCGCTGTCTTCAGCAGCCAGAGCAGGTTTCTTGTCCCTGACGCCATGTCATGCGCAATCTTTGGCAGCGAAGGTACACTTGCTGGATCAGGCCGAGACCGGCAGGATTGAGCACCGCGACAACTGGGACTTCTCGCGACACGCGTCACCGCCAGAACCCAACAGCGCCAACTTCAACTACCTGGTGACGGATTACTCGGCTGCAGACGGTGCCATTACGTTTGTGCCGGGTAGTCACAAGTGGCGGCGTCCGCCGTCACCGGCAGAAATCGAGCATTGGGCTGACAATGCTGAGCCGATCGAGGCGCCGGCCGGCTCCATGGTTGTATGGGGGGATCTGACCTGGCACGGCTCCGCACTGAGGTCCAATGTGGGTGAGCGCCTGATGATTCTGGGCACCTATTCCCGCCCCTTCATGCAAACCCAGGGGCCGTACCGGCAGACGGTAACGGCAGAAGCGCTGGCGCGAAACCCGCTGCGGTTTGCTGGCTTGATGGATGTCTATGGGGCTTTCCCGTTTGGCGAACAGGATGTTGATGGTGCGCGGATGCGGGAAGGGGCAAAAGTGTCGAGCGGCGCGCTGGACATGGCGCCATACCACAGTCTGTTTGATCGTGAACCAGCCGGCGGCAAGGTCAGCCTGCGTCCGGACTACGATTATTTTGCCTTTGACCGGGAGGCCCATCGCGAAAACATGAAGGTGCGGATGGCGATGCGTGGCGGAGAGCCGAAGAAGCCCGCTTTGAAGAAAAAGGCGGTGAAGGCGAAAGCGACATCCAAGGCAAAGGCGACATCCAAGACAAAGGCGACATCCAAGACAAAGGCGACATCCAAGACAAAGGCGACATCGAACACGAAAGGCAAATCCGGGCGGGTGCAACAACATGCCAAATGAAACCACGCCGCCGTATCGCCGTTTGGGTCGAACGGCACTTAAGGTGGGTCCACTGGCGGTGGGCACAGTCAATTTTGGTTGGCTGACCGATGAGCAGGATAGCTTCGCCATTCTCGATGCCGCCATCGAGCGAGGGCTCAACCTGATTGATACGTCCGACAATTACAATGCGGGAGTTACGGAATCGCTGCTGGGCAGGTATTTTTCCGGTAGCGGCAAGCGTGAAGAGGTGGTGCTCGCTACCAAGTGTTTCAGCCCGCCGGCAGAGTTTGGCTCAAAAGACCCGGTGAAAGCGAGTGGTTCATGGGTTGGGCCAAATCAGCGTGGGCTGTCTGCAAAACACATTATTGAGGCCTGCAACGCCAGTCTGAAGCGGCTCAATACCGAGTACATCGACCTATACCAGATGCATCACGTTGACAGAACTGCCCCGTTCGAAGAAGTCTGGCAGGCTTATGAGACGCTTGTTGCACAAGGCAAAGTCATCTACGTGGGTACCAGTAACTTTGCCGGCTGGCAGATCGCCAAGGCTTGTGAAAGCGCAAGGTCGCGTCACTTTCTTGGGCCTGTTTCAGAACAGAGCGTGTACAGCCTGCTGAACCGGACGGTTGAACTTGAAGTGATCCCGGCCTGTCGTGACTACGGTCTGGGTTTTATCCCCTATAGCCCACTGGGTGGCGGCCTGCTGGCGGCGGCATCGGGGGCAGAAGACGGCAAGCGTAGCAAAGGTCTGTTTAGCGTTGCCAGCGAGAAGAAGCGCCAGCAACTTCAACAGTATGCAGAAATCTGCAAGGACCTGGGTGAACACCCGGCAGATGTCGCCATCGCCTGGGTCGCGTCTAATCCGGATGTCACCTCCCCTATTATTGGACCAAGAACAATGGCCCAGCTGGAAAGCGCGTTGCGAGGCGTGGAAATCGAGCTTCCGCTTGATATCCGTGAACGCCTGGACACGATTTTTCCGGGTCCGGGTGGTGAGGCACCGGAGGCATATGCCTGGTAGCAGTGCCTATGCGAGTTGACCCCAATCGAACAAGATCACTATGTCGAACACGTTCGGCAATAACCCTCAAGGAGAACAATCCCCATGTCTGACGAAAAGCCTGCATACTTTGTGGTCTGCGGTACTTTCCTCGGTGGTGCGCCAGACCCGCAGTACGGAGAGCGCGCAGCGGCGCCTGCTGCAAAAGCGGGGCTCATGCCAATTGCGGGTGGCACCATTGGAGAACAGGTAAAAGTGCTTGAGGGAGAGATGCCCGAAGGAGCAACCTTTCTGGCCATTGAGCAGTTTCCATCCATGGCAGCACTGGAGGAGTTCTATTTCTCAGAGGCCTATCAAAGTGCCATTCCGTTTCGCAAGGACGCGGTGAAAATGAATTTCCTTGCAGCAGTGGAGGGGATTTCTGAAGCGGAACTCGAGGCGCGTGCAAAAGCTGCCGGGAAAGACGCACCCTAGCGTCAAAAGCCGGTGAAGAGATGAATTGATGCGACCTGCCTTCTAAAGGGGCTTCAATGCCGCCTGGACAAGTACCCGCTTATTGAAGCCTGCGCTTTAGACGGGACAAGCGGATAGGCAAAACAATCGGTCTTTCCCTGGTTTCTGGCGATGAACTATCCCAGCCAGACCTGGTTCACCTAACCGGTTTACGGTGTGGGCGATGATGGGTCTGCGAAACGACTCGCAGTGGCGTCATAGTCGTCATAGCCGAGTACGGCGCGCAGTTGCCGTGGCGGCACCGTGGCGGGAGCCGCGGCTGCATCCTCAACGCGGATGGACTCCAACCCCTGACCTATCGCGCCAATGACTGCGGACAGGGTTGCTGCCGGATAGGTGCCGATCTTGAAGCCCAGCTGCGCCGCTTCCTCCCGCGTCGGCATTCGTGTCGACCCTGGTGAGAGAACGATGAAAGAGGGTCTTCCATCGGCAGCAGCCGTGGCGCGCAACATTTCATCCCGGTCGGCGGGGGAATCAAGGAACAGAATGTCGGCGCCTTCCTCAACGTACATCTCGATTCTGGCTACCGCCTCGTCGATACCAAGCGTCGGTCGGCAATCTGTCCGGGCCAGCACCAGTACGCCCGACTCTTTGGCAGCCTCAACCGCCGCACGAATCTTCATTCGCGCTTCCTCACGGGTAATCGTCGGCTTGCCCGCTGACGTCAGGGCACGAGGGGTTACCTTGTCCTCAATGAGTACGGCCGCGGCCCCGGCACGACCATAGGCTCTCACTGTGCGTTGCACGTTCATCACGTTGCCATAGCCGTGGTCGCAATCGGCCAGCAGCAGCAGGTCCGGTGCGGCGGCGCGCGCAAGACTGAAAGAATCAAACATCTCAGCGAACGAAAGCAGATCGAGGTCTGGTCCGCCGAGGCGGCTGGCGGCCACGCAGGAACCCGATAGAAACGCGGTCTTGAAACCGGCGCTGGCGGTCATCTTGGCGGTCAATCCGTCCCATACGGCGGGCATGGGAACAAAGTCGGGCTCTGCGAGAAGGGTGCGAAGTCGATCAGGGGGTGTCATGCGAAATCCTCTTGAATCCTTTGGAGAGACCATACGGCAATCCGGGCGGCGCGTGAACCCGTGCGAGTCCATGGTGTATGAGCTTCTCGAAACAGGCTATGTTGTGGTACATGACGCTACTGAAGTGGACAGGAATCTCCGTCGGCACACTGGCTATCCTTCTGGGGGTGGCGCAAATGGTCTTCAGCCTGGTGGTCAACCCTGCCGTGATGGAGGAGATCCGGACGAATCCCACGGGGAAGGAAGCACAGCAAGCCATGCTACTGACCTTCCAGGACAGGACATTACCGGTGAATTACCTCAAAGAGGGCGACACCGTATATGTGGGGGTGGACGGCCGCTGGTGGCGCACCTTCACCGGCGACGGTGCGCGGGTGTCCATGCTTATTCAGGGGGAGACCTACAAGGGCCATGGCGTGGTCGTTCTCGATGATCCGGGCTATGTGGTGGAGGTGTTTTCCCGACTGAGACCAACTACCCCGCGGTGGCTACCGGCCTGGCTCAACGGCAAGTTGGTGGTGATCACCATCGACACGTCGGAATCCCGGGCAACGAGGACGTAGCCGCGATATTGCACCATACGCCGGAATTCACCGATCCGGCAACGCAAGCCAACCGAGAGGCGAAGTTCTGCATCGACGTCACTTTCTGCCGTCGTGTAGGTAGGGCCCGCATGTTGGCTGCACTCGGGGGAAGCACCCGCAGTCACAGTGTGGATCACAGAGCGAGCCTGGAGGTGATCGCCAGATCAATCAACCGACAGGTCTGAAAAGATGGTGGGTACTTCTGGCTCATGCCACCCAGGCGACTGCCCGCATTGAAGCCAGGCTCTGAACCTGGAGCGCGAACGGCTGGGTCTTACAGTGCCCTGAAACTCACGGAATATTTCAGATCCTGCTGCGCGGCGAGCCACTCAAGCGCCCTGCCATCCACCTCGGCATAGGGATACATGAAGTAGTTGAGCGGACCGTCCGCCTGGGGCGGGTTCAGATAATATCCGCGACCACCGCGCGCCAGCGCAATACGATACTGATCGACCTTGCCGAAGTAATAGTCCTGGTAATTGTCCGCTTCATCCAGTTCGAGACCCTCCACCAGCATCAGCTTTCTGACATCGGCCGGATCAGCTGGTACCCAACCTGATCCAGGCACATAAAACTCTGCCCAGCAATGATGTCCACCTGTCATATCGGCCACATCCTCTTTACCGAGACGCAATCCAAACACCTCGCGTGCCGGGACACCTGCTGCCCTCGCCAGTGCGACAAAGACAGAACTGATATCTGCACACTTTCCCGCGCGTTTTGAAAGCATCACTTCGACGTCGCCGGTACCACAACCCTGCACCTGCGGGTCACGAACGGTATTCTCAACGACCCACTGGTATACCTTTCTGCCTTTCTCGCTGACTGAGTCGTTAGCAGAGACAATGGATTCGGCGACCTCCCGGACTTTGCCATCTGTGGGAATCAGTTCCGTACCCTGCAGGTAACGCTGAATCTCCACCGGTATCGCCTGTTCGGGTGCGTCCGGACTGTTCACCGCTTCTCTGGCAGTCACATCGAAAACCAGGGCGAGTGTTCTGTGGTCAGACGGTTTTGTCCACTCCGCATAGAGCGCCAGATTGCCAGTTTGCTTTTCCCGGTAGACACCGCTCGCGGTGAAATCGCCCTCTATCCTAACGCGGGAAATATCCTGGTTGTCATCGGATACCGGGTAAGGAATCCATACCCGGACATCTGTACTGTCTTTGGGCGCATCTACACTCACGGTCAGTGCTACTTCTCCCCGACGTTCCGGACTTGCCAGTACGCCAGTCGCTAAACCTGCCGCCAACATCAAAACGACAATTCTGATCACGGATAATTCCTTTCTGTCTTTCTGTTTGGTGAACTGACTATTTGACCTGTCTCAGGGGACGGCCTAAGTTGCAGCCTCATATTGCTGGCGCCAGGCACTGGCGGGGCGTGATGTCGGATTGACGACATTGCCGTCCTTCAATACGTCGATAGGGTCCCGGCCATCCACGCCTAGTCCAAATTTGTTGTAGCCCACCAGGCGCTGAAGCCGTTCGGGCATGGCCCGTACCACGTCGGGTGGGATCGACAACAGCTGGATTTCCTGGGGGCGCAGATAGGACACTGCATGGCTCATGAACAGACCCATCCGCTCCCGATTGGAGGTATTCGCGCCGCCGGCATGCCACATGGCACCGGCCCAGAAGACCGCGGAGCCGGCCTTCATGGTGACCTGGATGGTGTCCACGTTCTGGTCGACCGGGCGGTCGTGCCACTTGTGACTGTAGGGTACGAGGTGGGTGGCACCGTTCTCGACATCGAAGTCGTCGAGGGCAATCAGGGCGTTACAGAGAAAGTGCGGATGTGGTCGGGGAATGGGCCACAGACCATCGTCCTGGTGCAGAAACTGTCTGGTTTCCCCGGGCAGGGTGTTGAACAGTGTGGTCACGTTGACCTGGGTACGGTCCTTCAACAGGCCCTGCACCAGCGTGCGCAGGCGACGATCCAGAAAGATATTGTCTACCGCACGGGTTTTTGCCAGCAGGTTGTGGGCGCGCCAGGTTCTCCCGGTCTCGGTACCGATCGCCCGCATTTCCGTGATCGGCACCTCGGTGTTGAACGCATGTTTGATGCGGGCGACCTCAGCGCTGCTGATGAAGTCGGGCACGATGGTGTAACCACGATCCTCGATCGCAGCCAGATGCGTTGTGATATTCAGGCCGTCAACGACGACGTCCTCCTCTTCTGCTTTTCCTTCCACCGTGTCCATCCCATCCCATTTGCTGACGATACCGGATAGTGTACGAATTTGAGCGCCAGCGGGATAGAGGCCGACGGTTTCGGTTTCTTTTCTGTACATTGATACAGTATTCCGACTCGCTGCGTGAGCCCCGGTTTCGATAAGAGTCCTGAGTAGTGGCGACCGTCCCGGGCACTGCACGTGGATACGTATAGCCGAATGGTTGCGCTTCGAGACCAGCCGTCCGGTATTCGAAGAGATCTTGATGAACGAACGGATGCTCGCCTTGTCCAGCTACCTCCTGGGTCAGAGCTTCCTGTTGTCGAGCATGATTTGTCATGGGCGAGGCCCGAAGAACGCCCATTTGGCGCTCCATGCGGACACACCCGGACCGCAGCCCTATCCTGCACAGTGCGTCATGGCCAACTGCAATATCGCCCTGGTGGACTACAAAAAGGAGACTGGCTGTCTGGCCATCGTTCCGCGCACTCACGAGCTGTGCCGCCCGCCGAGCGGGTCCGAAACCGACATCTATAACAATCCCTTCGCTCAGGCGATCGAAGTTCCGGCCGGGTCGATGATCCTGTACCATGGCAACGCGTGGCACGGCGCTTACCGTCGGGAAGTGCCCGGCGTTCGAATGAACCTGGCGATGCCCTTCGTTCGCAATCACCTCTCGACCCAGGAATTGATTCGCGAATCGGTTACGCCGGAGATGCTCGAGCGCAACAACGAACGGTTCGCCATGTTGTGCGGTCAGTATTTGTTCAACGGCTGGCGCAAGGAAGGTCCTGACCTGGGTCGCGACCCCGCCAGAGCCGCCGCGTTGGGTAAGGCAATGAGTGACTGGAGGTTCGGTTGATGGACGTCGTGTTCTGCCCTGTTTACAGCTATCCATGGCATATTAATGGGGGCAAGCCGTGAAACCGAATATCCTGTTTGCCTTTGCTGATGACTGGGGTCGTTACGCATCGGCCTATGCCCCGCACCAGGCTTCACCCAACCTCAACGAACTGATCCACACGCCCCATTTCGACCGGGTGGCATCGGAGGGTGCATTGTTCCGCAATGCCCTGGTGCCGGCGCCGTCCTGCACGCCATGCCGCAGTTCCCTGTTGTCGGGTCAGTACTTCTGGCAGACCGGACTCGGCGCAATACTGGTGGGTGCTGTGTGGGACCCGCATATCCCTACCTTTCCACTGCAATTGGAAGCGGAAGGCGGTTATTTTATTGGATATTCATACAAGGTGTGGAGCCCGGGTCTGTCCCTCAACGCGCCGTATGGCGGCAAGCGCACCCGGTTTCATTCCGCCGGCATCCGCTATAACCAGTTCTCGCATATGGTAACGGCCAAGGTGCCGGAGCTGGGGGTTGATGGCGCGAAACAGCTCATGTTTGATGAAACGCGGGACAATTTCCGTGGGTTTCTCGATGCTCGCCCTGAAGGGCAACCCTTCTGCTACTGGTGGGGTCCCACCAATACGCACCGCACCTGGGAACAGGGTTCTGGCAAGGCGTTGTGGAATATCGAACCGGACGACCTCGAGGGCCGCCTGCCGGCATTCCTTCCCGACGTCCATGAAGTTCGTGAAGACGCGGCGGACTACCTGGGCGAGTGCCAGGCCGTCGATCACGGACTCGGCATTCTGCTGGCGGAACTGGAGGCGATCGGTGAACTGGACAATACCCTGGTTGTCGTCAGTGGCGATCACGGTATTCCGGGGATGCCCCGGGCCAAGTGCAATCTCTATGACATCGGCTGCGAAGTCGCGCTGGCAGCGAGATGGCCGGGTACGATCGCGCCCGGACGGGTGATCGACGATTTTGTCAACCTCATGGACCTGGCACCGACCTTGTGTGAAGCGGGCGGCATTGCGGTGCCCGGCACCATGTCCGCCAGGAGTTTGATGCCGTTGCTGGAAAGTCCGGAGAGTGGCCAGTTGGACCCGGAGCGGGATTTTGTGGTCACCGGGCGGGAACGCCACGTCCACATGGCACGCGAGGGTTTCCTGCCGTATCCGCAGCGCGCGCTACGGGAGCACGGCTTTATCTATATTGTCAATTTTGAGCCCGACCGCTGGCCGATGGGTGACCCTAAAGGTCTCGATGATCTGAGTGCACCCGCACCCGACTACGACCGGCTTTCAAAGGATTCGTTCGTGGCCTATGGCGACTTGGACGCCAGTCCGACCAAGGCCTGGATGATTCACAACCGGGAACAGGACGACGTGGAACCGCTGTACCAACTCGGTTTCGGCAAGCGGCCAAGAGAGGAGCTCTACGATCTGAGTAAGGATCCGGATTACATGAACAACGTTGCCACTGACCCCCAATATGAGCCGGTACGCGCGCGTATGGAAGCACGCCTTCTGGCAATTCTCGAGGAACAGAACGATCCGCGCCTCATGGAGCAGCCGTGCCGCTTTGAGCTGGAGCCCTACGCCGGCCCGGTGACAGAGGAGTACTACAAGGCGATGCAAACCGAATGGGTCGACGAGGCGCAGGACGCCAAACGCGGCGTCGACGCGAGCTAGACGATCATATCTGACCTGGCCAATGCAGACGCTTTTCGCTTGGCATTGCGTTATGTTGGTGGTCGAGGCACCCAGGCCGTTTGTGGTGAGGTTCCTGCCGCAACCAGGCTGGTATTGCCGACTCTGGATGGCGAAGGCCGCACCTTGTCGGAGGCTGCGACATTGCGTTACGGGGTGCCACAACTGGCCCCTTCATAGAGGCCGATATTGTCGAGCTGAACGTCAAAATTGCTTTGGGCAAGGTCGAAGGCAACGCGGGCCCGCAGGTCCGTTTCAGCCGCGAAGAAAGTGTGTCTGAATGTCTGGTACCCGGTGGTGAGATCGTCGCGAAACTGGCCCCCGCTCAGGTTGCGCCAGGTGTCCATATTCGTATCCAGATACGCGGTCATGACGCGGGTACCCTCCGCCCTGGCATCGTAACAAAGCGTGTACTGCTGCCCGGCCACCACCAGGACCGCGTGGCTGATCTGTGCATGCCAGGGGTCGTTAGAGGCGGCTCGCACGTCGACTCGCACTTCTCCACCCGATTCAACGATGGAATTCGTGGCGATCTCTACGGTGTTCCAGTTGTTGTCGAACTGACGTTGCCCGGGTGTAAAAGCGCCGCCACTGGTGATCAGGTTTCCTGGTCGTGCCGGAACGGGAGCCTGCTCTGAGAAGAACATCATGTCGTTACTAAAGAGTCCCTGCGGATTCTGGACCTGCAGGAAGTGCAGGCCCCCTTCAGAGGGGCCGGTATCAAAGGCGATGACGATGACCTCGTCGTCGCAGTTGGGGAGCGCGCCTGATTCACAACGCACTGTGCCGTCGACCTTGCGGCCATTCAGGAACAGGGAAGCGCCTTCGCGGATGTGTCGCCCGTTTACCGTCAGCGTGGCCGCCCCGCTTAGGAACGCCAGATCAACGTTGCGGGTCTGCGCCTCGATGGGCGCAACGGGCCACAAAGCCGGCTGTGGATGGTCCAGGTCAACATTGGCTCCCGCACGCGCCGTGAGAGTAAGGACTAACTTACCGGCGACCGCTGCATCGATGAGTGCTGCTCGCGTGAACGACGCGGTATCGTCCCAGAGATAATAGTGGCCGTCGCGATACTCGACGGCAAGCCCAGCCGCCTCTTCCTCGGAGATCTGCACGCCTTCGCCCTGCAGTACGACAGCGCCTTCCGTCGCTGCAAGTTCAAGCTTGTCCAGCATGACATTGGTCAGGTCTTGCCCGGCACTCAGGTGATTGAGCGTCAACTGACGGGCAAAGCTACCCGGGAACCCGGTACTGCCCTGCAGCACCATCTCCCAGATATCCGGAGAGGCACCCGCCAGGATCCAGACATCCCGTTCCGGGAACGAGTCGTCCATGTTGACGATGTCCATCAAGTCAATGATGTTGAGCCGTCCCTGCGGCAGAATCATCCAGCGGTCATAGGCCCCGCGCCAGGTTGGCGCATCCATTCCCGTGCCAGGTGTGTTGGTGCTGACCAGAAACGGCATCTTGTGACAGTCGCCACATGTCTGGGCGCCGGTCGCGCGATCAGCCGCGTCGTTTGTAAAACTGAACTCAAAAAAGCCCTCCCTGGCGGAGGCGTCAAGGGTATTGTCCAGGCTCCGGTGGGGTGCCGGTGGGTAGGGAACACTGAGCAGGAAGCGTGCAAGCGCATCGCGCCCGGCCGCGTCAACGAGGCCCTGTTTGCCCTCATCGTTGATTGAACAGTCGCCCTGCAGACACATGGTGGTCGCCAGACTGCCGTCGACGAGTACGCGGGTACAGCTCTCGGGGTTTGAGTCGTCACAATTGGGTGTGACAGCATCGTTGATTGAGGCGGTGTTGGTTCCGCCGAACGGATCACCCGGTATCCCGTCCCAGTGGTACGGCGCAGTGTCCCGGAGCCCCCGCACGGGCATCGTGAGCCTTGGGGGTATCTGGGTGCAGCCATCGATATCGCAGACGGGGGTGTCCAGCACCCAGATCAGTTGGTCGGTGTGTCCGTCGGGATGACAGCTCTCACAGGAGAAGGTCCCGGTGCTCGATGCGCTGGCATCGTTAAAGACCCGTCGCCCGGCCTTGACGTCTGGATGCGTGGGGTCGTCCAGGGCAATCGTGGTGACGACACCTGGTGACGTGGGCGACGACAGGTCAACGACGGCGACTGAGTTATCTACGACGCTCAGTACCCAGGCCGTCTGCGGCGCGCCCAGATCATCGGATCGCACAGCAATGCCGCGCGGTACGGCCCCCACATCGACGCGGCCAAGGACCTCACCAGTGTCCGGGTTGAGCGTGATCAATTTGTTCGAACTCGCCGCAGTGGCGACGAGGGTGCTGTCATCGTCGCTGATCTGAATCGAGAATGGCGTGGCGAGCGCCATTCCCGGGCCCGGGTGATCGGGAGGCACTGGTTCAAGGTCGAAGAATTTGAGTTCACAGGAGCCGCTTGCGCTGCAATCGACGCGGGTAATCTGATTCAGGAAGGCGCGATTCTCCATTTCCGAGAGTCCATGCTTCAATGTGCCGGCGCGTCCATTGGCATCGTTTCTAGCGTCTGTCTGAGTCACGAAGACGCGCTGGTGGCTGTCCACGACAACGCCGTAAAGGAGCGTGCCCACGCCCTCTACGGTTCGCACCAGTTGATCCGTTGCCGTGTCGAAGATGAACAGGTCCCGGTCCGGCAGTGCCGGGTTCCTGACAATGTCCGCATCGTAGTCGAGCGATAGTACATTATTGTTGGTGAACACATGCTCCACCGCGTCGAACGTACAGGTGTCGCCGTCAACGCGTTCCGGGCGGCATCCGGAAAGCTGGGTGCGGTTGTTGGACTCGAATGCCGTCACGTACAGACGATCTCCACTCACCGCAAGGGCGCGCGGTTCCTGGGCGCGGATAGCGAGCCGTCTGGTGACCGTGTAGGAGGTAACGTCCACTACGGCCACCTCGTTGTCGGGGCCGAGCGTTACATAAGCCTTTTGACCGTCAGCGGTGAAGGCGATGCCGACAGGCTCATCGAAGCGGGTAGCCAGGCTGTCGGGTTCGACTGCCTGCACGGTGGCCTTGACGTTGTGCAGGAACGGACTGTCGGGGTCAGTATCGATGACGCTGACTGAATCAGAAACGTGATTGGCAACCCACACTTCCTTTCCATCCGGACGAACCGCCAGGCCGACCGGGTCGACGCCAACGCTGATACGCCGGACCACGCCGTGGGTCTGGGTATCGATCACGTCGACGGTATCAGCGGCCGTGTTTGCCGCATACACAAAGTGGCCATTCAGAACGATTGGGTTGGCATGAGGGCTCAGCAGGCTGGGGTGGCCTACATTGGTGCTGAGTGGGGCCTGGATTCCGAGGGTGTCCGGCGGATTGACCGGTTCGCCGTTGTCACCAGCGCTGCCGTCTGAACCAGAGTCGTCCCCGGTCTCGTTCCCATCGGAATCCGAATCATCCCCACCTCCGGATGCGTCACCGCCTTGCGAATCCGAGTCGCCAGTCGGTGCAGGTGTCGTGATCGGAGCTATCGTGCCACCGCCGCCACCCCCACAGCTGGACAAAACCAACATGATCAGCACCAGGAAAATGGCGCGACAAAAAGATTGGTTTGTCCCCGGCTGCACCACCCGCACCCCCTGTAAGCATGGCAGGCTAAGAATGGACCCGGGGCAGCGGCGATGTCAAGGTCAGGGACCCTGGGCCGGAAGCAAATCAGGTGGTTGAACCGGGGTGGGGGAGCCGGCCCGATTCGAAGTCGAGGGCAGGACAATGACAGCCATGTCAAAACCGCCCAGATTCTATATGCTGGCCAGATACAGCAGACGTTCTGCACTTTCATGGAAGTTCACCGATACGGGGTGCCAGCGTGAGCACCTTCTTGCACCACTAAGGAGTGCCTGGTGCCCGCTCAAGGCTGCTGAGGGAGAACGAAAGGACGCAGGTGCATGATCTGCTTGACGTGACGCCAACTGGTCGCTTCGGGCGTGACAACAACCGGGAGGTCTGGCTGGGTCCGGTCTCCGGCTGAACCAGATGAAGGATATTGTCCATGAATTACAACGAACTGGTCGATGAAAGCAGGCTGAAGCACTGCTTCGCCCTGGCCGATGGTCTGAACTGGCACTATGTGGAGATTGGTCAGGGAGAGCCGGTAGTCCTGCTGCATGGCATTCCGGAAAGCTGGTATTGCTGGCGCTATCAGTTTGAACCCCTGGCCAGCCGCTTTCGCGTTATTGCCCCGGATTTGAAGGGCTACGGACAGAGCGACAAAGTCGAAGGCGACTATTCACAGCAAAACGCCGCTCGTGAGCTGGCTGCGCTGTTCGAGACGCTGGGGCTGGACCGCTATTACCTGGTGGGCCACGACTGGGGGGCAGGAATCGGCAAGGAACTGGCCGCACAGTTTCCTGACCGGGTCATCAGGTACTGCCACATGTCCACGCCAACCGTACACTACGACCCAAAGATGGCGCCTCATCATACGGCTTATGCCAATGACCCGACAAAGGCGGTGGAGACGTTCAGGGATGCGCAGGGCTATATTCGCTGGTGGTGGGAGACCGGTGGCAGTGTCAATGGCGTCAAAGCGCTCAGCCCGGCGGAGTACGCGCGTATGGTTGAGGAATTCAGCCGCCCTGGGGTCGCCGAAGCAGTTGCCCGCTACTTTCGTGATGCTTTCGACAGAACGCGCAGAAGTCCGAACGCCTTTCAGACACGCGCACTGACCATGCCGGTCTGTTTTATCTACCCGGACGGCGATCCGAGGCAGCCTCTGGATTACGTGCAGAAGGACCTGCGGGAGGCGGTGCCCGGATATGAGCGCTTCGTCGTCATTCCCGATTCAGGACATTTTTCGATGCAGGAACAACCGGAACTCGTCACCAGGGCGATCATGGCGTTTTTCACAGCGAGTTCCTGAGGGCCACCAGTCGAATTCTACAATCGGCTTCTCTGAGCGCGCCAGGGTGAACCTTACGTAGTGTGCTCGAGATTTACCATCAGGATGGACACGATTGGTATGGGTGCATGATGTCGCTGATGAGCCGACGTGCGCTCGATCAGGAGAGCATGGTGAGACGGAAAACCCATGTGGATGCGACGGCAACGGCGGCGGCGACGAGGTGTGTCGTCAGATACCAGGTGACTCGATGATGCTCCGTGTCGCGTGCCGATGACGCCAGGAGTGCGGGCGACGTGGCGAGCCGCCACATGCCGGCGCAAACCACCAAGGAAAACGGCAGCATCGGAACGAGGGCTACATACCAAATCGACATACCCAAACCTGCGGCATCGATACCGGTAAAAAATTCCGAGCGGCCGGAGGGTCCAAGCCAGTCGTAACAGAATCCGCCGAGAAGGGCAGTGACGAGAATGGCGGCCATCAGGCTGGTGCCCTGCGCCTGAAGCGCCAGCCGTGCGAACAGGCCAGACAAAAAGGCGAACACGATAAACGTCGTGACGGTGACCGTTGAGATCATGGCCGCTTGACCACCCTGTGTCCATTGAATGGCGAGGACGATTAGTGCGACTGGCACGATACCCGCAGCAATCTTGGCCAGAAGCAGATGCAGTCGTGGAATCGGATGGTGGTAGAGCAGGCTGCTCAGGCCGCGTGTTTCCTCCTCACTGACCGCGAGATTACCGAGGCCAATGGCTGCAAGCGGCAGTAGAAACAGGTGAAAATAGAGCATGGTGGCAACCTCTGGTGCCAGGATCTCGATCACCAGGAGTAGTGCCACAATGAGGGTGACGGGACTGGAATCAGCGAGGGCTTTGATAGTGAGCCGGCCCAGCCCGCTGCGGGTAATACCTATCGGTAGTGGTATTCGTGCTTTTACGACTGACAATAGTAGTGGGGCGCAGAATATGATGAACGCTACCATGCCGAAGCTCAGCAGCCCGACGGCCTCATCGTTGGTCAGCTGTCTTTCGATATTCAGTGCGGCCACGGCGTAGATCGCAAGATTCAGCAGGCCGAAGGCGAGCATGAAGACCACGACCTGCTGGCGTATGAATAGCGAAAGAAGCAGGGCGAGTAAATAGCCGCCGAAGGTGGTGACGGTCAGGATGACTGCAGGGTGTCCGGCGCGGAGCAGAACGTCGTGCCGGGGGTCTGCTCCCGGTTGGGCGAGTGTCATGACCGTAACAGCGGCGGCCCACAGGACCGTCAACCCCAGAGCTGCGGCGGCAAGCTTCTCTGCGTATTGCCGTGACCGGGGGATGGGCAGTCGACGTAGGAATTTGTCTGTCCCCCGATCGCGATCGTCCGCAATGACGAGTACAGAAGCCAGCAGGGCAAAGATCATCATGTGAAGCTGGATCCACATGGTCAGAATCTCCCGCGACTGGTCCAGGGACATGAGTTGACCGAAGTTTGCAAAGTGAATCAGATGTATGCAGCCGTAGCCCAGAATCGCGAGCAAAAGGCTCCAGAGAATCCACAGCCGCCATTCCTTCAGGTGGTGTAGAAAGATCGGGCCCTCGTAAAGAGCGATCACGCCTGCACCCGCTCGACGAAGATGTCTTCCAGGGTCAATGTTTCCACCAGATGATGTGAAGGGTTGAGTCTGGCAAGCGCAGCCAGCGTCTCGTCGCCCTCGAAGGCGTCGTATACAGCGACCACCTCACGGCCCTGTATCCGCACGGAAAGGGCATCGGGAATACGAATGTCCGCGGGCACGCCGTCTTCGAAGATTAGCCGTACCCGTCGCGTCCGTGCATGCAGGTCCTCCACGGACGTCTGCAACTCAAGTCTGCCATCGCGGAGAAAGGCGACGTGATCAAGGAGCCCGGCAAAGTCGTTCAGCAGATGGGAGGAAACGAAGATCGTGCGTCCGGAGGCCTGGAAGTGCCGCAGAATCGTCTCCACAAACCTGCGACGTGCTGCCGGGTCGAGGCCGCCTGCAGGTTCATCGAGGATCAGCAGGTCCGGGTCGTGGGAGAGTGCCAGCAAGGGGGCCAATTTTGCTCTCATGCCCTTGGACAGCGTACGGACCTGGGAGTCCGAAGGCAGTTCAAATTCGTGAATGAGTTCCTTACACAACTGCTGGTTCCAACGCTCGTGATAGGGCGCAACGAGGGCGATGGTCTCGCGAATTGACAGTTTTTCGAAGAAGCCGTGTTGCTCGGCCACAAACCCCACGCGCTGCCGAACGGCCACCTCGTCCAATGCGGGATCTGTGCCAAGGACTGATGCTCTGCCTGCGGTCGGTGTCAGTAGCCCCATCAGCATGTGTATGGTGGTGGACTTGCCCGCTCCGTTGGGCCCCAGCAGGCCGAAGACCGACCCGATGGGTACCTGAAGGTCGAGCCCATCCACAGCATCAAGGTCGCCGTAGCTGTAGCTGAGGCCCATTGTCTCGATGGCGTAATCGCTCATGATTCCGCTCCTTTGTGGTTTGCATGTTCCTGCCGGACGATCTCCAGCAGCGTTTCCAGTTCCAATCCCGCAACCTGTGCTTCAACGACCATGGATCGTGCCGCAGTGCGCAGTTGATCGACTCGACGACTTCGTTCCTTCTCGGAACCCAGTTCGCTGACGAAGTAGCCGGAACCCTGGCGTGCATGGACCAGCCCCTGGTGCTCCAGCTCGAGATAGGCTCTGGAAACCGTGTTGCGGTTGACCCGTGCCTGGGTCGCCGCCTCCCTGATCGCAGGCAGGCGGTCGCCAGGCTTCAGTGCACCCAGGGCAATGGCGTTACAGACGGCCTCGGTGATCTGCAGATAGGCCGGCTTGGGATTTGCGATGTCGATGGTGACGAACATAGATTTCGGTGACTGTCATAGGTGTCACAACTAGACTATGACAATCGCATCAATTTGTGCAAGCTTTTTATTTGGGGACACCCATGAAACATTATTTGGGGACACCCATGAAACAGCCCAGGTTATTTGGGGACACCCATGAAACAGTTGCACGATTCCAGTGAGTGAATTTGAGGGATGTCTGATTTGGTCAGCACGGTGTGCGGCGATCATGAAGCAGCGATCGTGGCCTGTCGTACGGCGGGTGAAGAGAGTGTGGTGGTGATAGCGACGGCCCCTCAGCGTGTCATTGAGGGTGAACCGGGCCTTACGGTCACCCGGGGCTCTGGCGCGTTGTCGGCTCTAGACCGGTACCCATCGGAGGTATCAACGCAGCGCGTGGCACTGCTGGAACACACCTCGGACTGGCCCGTAACTGACTTCGAGTGATTACCGCAATTCCAATCAGCTTTCCCGTATTCGAATGCTGCCGTTAACTGTGCGCAGATCAATCCGGCCACCCCCGCCATTGATCTCTCCGGTGACGCGGGTTCGCCTCATTTTTCCCTGCACCATGATAGGGAAGTCCGACTGTATACTGCCATTGGTCGTGTGGGCATCGAGGTTCGCAGACACGTCGGAGGGCAGAGCAAGTGTCACACTGCCATTGGCGGTTTCGAAGCTCATGTCCGCATTCGTGGCCACCTCGGTCAGCTCCACATCAATGCTGCCATTGGTGGTCTCCGATTCGATGCGGCCACCGACGTTTTTCGCCTCAATCTTACCGTTGGTCGTCCGCAGCTCGAGATCTCCGACGACGTCTTCGACACTGACGCTGCCGTTGGCAGTCTCGAGATCAAGATTCAGTTTGCCCGGTACACGCAGCTCATACCGCACGGAGATGTTCTTCATACCTCGGGGCACGATGGTTCGCAGCATCACGCCGTCAGCCTCCTCGCTCAGTTCAATCTCTACCAGCGAGAGATCCGCGTCACGATCCCGCCAGAAGCTGCCTTGAGCCGTCTTGACGGCAACGACAGCCAGCTCGTGTCGATCCCATGCACGCACGTCGATGCTGCCGTTTTGATTGCGGACTGTAAGCGTCTGGCCAGGGACCAGTGAACGTGTATCTTCAAAGGTCTGCGTGGACCGAGCGGACACCGAGAAAGCTGTGGCCGTTAGTAGCACCATGGCGGCAGCGCGAAAGAGATTCCACATTGTCTTGTCTCCTGAAGGCTTGTTCCTTCGATGCGCCCGAAGACAAAAGGGTTTGAATGGACCTCGTTGCAACGAATCGGCGTCCGGCCCGGCCGCTGTGCCATGCCTCGACAATGCCTCAAACCAGGCCGGCAAAGCGTGGCCATTTGATGGGTGACTGGGCCACGGCCTGCTCGAAATCGCCGCCTTTCTCCTGCTGCATCATGCGCACCGCAACCAGCTCGTTTTCCGGGTCCGCCCAGGACACCGTGCCACCGGCGCCGCCCCACCCAAAGGAACCCTTGCCGCGATGGTTCCCTGCCAACTCGGGATCCATCGTCATCGATGTGTCACAGAACAGCGCAAAACAGCGCGGCCCAGATCTGCCACGGCATCACATGCTAATTTGCCTGAATGTGCCTCAGCACCTCAGCCAACACCGCCTCCTCAGCTTCCTGAATGAGCCAGTGCCCAGCTTCCAGTTCGACCAGCCGATAGGGCCCCTTCATCAGAGGCGGGGTTGCATCCACGCCCGCACGACCAATCGCCTGGTCCTGGCGGCCCCAGATCATCAGCGTCGGCACGGTGATCTCACCTACCAGGTCCCTGTCTTCGGTCAGCGCGCCGCGGTACCAGTTGAGTGCGCCGGTCAGCGCCCCGGGCTGGCTGAGAACGCGTAGATACTCAGCGATCTGCTCCGGAGAGGATTCGTTCCACACTTGTCGCAGCGCGGCAAAGTCGTTGTCCGACATCGTCTGTTCAGCGACACCCACCTGTCTGAAGAAAGTCATGTACTGGCTGCGCTGCTGCTGTTCAGGATTTGATGCCATCGCTTCCGCGAAGGCATCAATATGGGGTACTGACAGCGCGGTCCAGCTGAGCAATCGATCGGCATGCAGGCCGGCCATCACCCAGCCAAGCGCAGCACCATGATCGTGGCCAACCAGGTGGAAGGCCGGCTTACCTAACGAATCCGCCATGGCCAGGATGTCCTGCGCCATCTTCGGATATGCGTAATGTTCTGTGCCCTGAGGTCGGGCACCTGGGCTGTACCCCATCAGATCAGGCGCGATAGCGGTGTAGCCGTTGTCGGCCAGCTGCCCGAGTAAAGGCAGCCACATGTGAGATGTCTCGGGAAATCCATGTAACAGGATTACCAGATCACCTCCGCCATCGGCGATGCGTACATCATAGGTATAGTCGCCCGTGTTCATCGGTTTACTTTCAATCACGGTGGTCTCACCTCCAGTCAGTGTGGTACAGGCGACCAGGAACAGTACGCCACATGTCGCCAGCAAAATCCGTAGTGTCAGCGGCGTGGTGTTAAGGCCGATGTGCCTGATACAAATGTCTTGCCGTGTGTCATCCGCCATGGGGCCTCCTGTCGGTCAGCAGAGGAGAGAGCATAACCGCAAAGCACCGCTCAGCGAAGCTATCCCCGGCAGCATGGCATAATCCTAGTCAATGCTGGATAGATGACATGACCATACTGCGGCAATGGAGATTGGTGGCTTTACCCGCGCCAGGAACATGATCGCCATGCGGAAGCGATGAGACGATCTACGGCCAAAACCATGGACGTGCTGGTTCTCCTGGCCCTGCGTCATCAGGACTTTGTGTCGGTTGAGGAGCCCCCGGGTGACATTCAGGGCCAGATGCGGCATATAGTCCGGGAGCAAGGCGGAGAATCAGCATGAAGACGGGTATCACTGTTCGAAATATGGGGCCACAAAGTACGCCTGAAATGATGCGGGATTGCGTACTCCTGGCAGAGCAGGCAGGTCTGGAATCGGCCTGGATCACTGATCACATCGCCATTCCCCCGGACGATGCCGAGGGCAGTGGTGGTCGTTATGCGGATCCTCTGACGACCCTTTCATGGCTGGCTGGTATGTCGACCAGCATCATGCTGGGTGTCGGTGTGCTCGTGGTCCCCTATCGGCCGCCGATCCCAACGATTAAGCAGATCGCAACATTGCAGGAGTTAAGCGGTGAACGGCTGCTGCTTGGGCTTGCCGTCGGCTGGATGGATGCGGAGTTCAGGGCGCTCGGGATTGATCGACGCCAGCGTGGACGGATTACCGATGAGATGCTTGGATTGTTTAACGACTACTTCAGTCGCGAGGTCATCACGGTGAATGATCAGTCTTTTATCTGTAGCCCCAGACCCGTCCGGCCACCGGTCTACATTGGGGGCGCTGCCCTGCATGCGCTGAAACGTGCCATCAGATTCGATCATGGCTGGCTACCAATGGCACGTGACCTGGACAGACTGGCCAACGATATCGCGGCTTTCCACGGGATGGCAAAGACATCAGGAAAAGCTGCAGGACCCGTGACCGTGATGACAGGTCTGCCGCTGAAAGATGAAGTGCTTGTGAGGGAGCAACTTGACCGATTGCGTGAACTTGGTGTGGAGCGTGTCATCTGCGGGGTCCGATACAACACGCTCGCCGAATTCGAAGAGCAGTTAAATCTGCTGAATGCAGTCAGTCGGCCTTGATGGCTACTGGCTGTTGTTGAGTGCCGACGTCGACCGTCGCCGGGACTCCGGGGTTGGTTCATTTGAGGCCAGCTCATCAAGACTGTCAAACCAGAAGTTGCCGTTGTCCGTACAGGTCAAGGCGTGACCTCCCCGGAGGCTCGAATGTTTCTTGCCTCGACCCAGGGCCATAGTGCATTGAATTTCATGCCGTTGAGACGCACGCTGAGCCAGGAGTGCTGCACCAGGTAGTGGTAGCTCGTGAGACAGATCACGGCGGTCGCGGTGACCACGATCAGGAACTTGAGGACGGCTGGCAGAGCGTAGGGAAACAGCAGCCAGGCGATGGCACAGACCACCGGCATATGCAGCAGGTAGACCCAGTAGGAAGAGTTGGAGAGGTAGAGAATCCATGGCGACTTGAAGTCAAGGAAGCGTAGGAACAGACCCATGAATACGTAGATCAGTGACCAGGTGAGGAAGGCGTTACTGACGACGGCATGAAGATGGAACTGCCCACTTGCCTCTGTGGCGAAATCAAGTCCTGTGAAATAGATGGCCAGTGGAAACAACACCACCGACAACCCGACAAACCACCACAGGTGCTGGTTGAAGGTGTCGAGGATACCGCGATGGTAGTGAAACAGGTAACCCAGCATAAAAAAGGAACCGTAGTAGACGAGACTTGGCAGGTGTGGTGTGATGAAAATGAATCCCTCGAACAACACGCCGCCGCGGAAGTGCCACAGGGTTGCGACCGTGTACAGGCTAAGGCCCACGTAGAGGAACGGTGACGTCACCAGCGGGCGAAGGTTCAGCTTCAGGCTCCAGCGGCTGAATAGAAAGCACACCGGTATCAGCAGGTAAAAGTACAACAGGTAATACAGGAACCAAAGGTGGCCAAGGCTCGGCTGGTCGGTGGGCATGCCTGCTGCTTTCATTTCCCTGCCAATGACCTCCAATTGCTCCGGTGTAATGAGAAACTGGTGCGTACCGAACCGGGCGCTTGCCATGAACGACACCAGGAACGCCATCGTCAGTGGCAGGATCGTAAAGATTGCCAGAAGGAGTGGCACACCGATTCGCTGCAGGCGATTAATGTAGGTACCCGTCAAGCCACGTTTGCCCACCAGCAGTGACGCGAAGAAACCCGCCAGCACAAAAAAGAGCGGCATCCGGAAGCTGTGGATGAAGTGCATGATGAGATCAAACAGGTAGGAGGTGGATCCATCGTGAGGCAGTGGCAGGCCACCAGGCGGCTCCGTGATGTACCACTGGCTGCCGTGCAGGACAATGCCCAGCATCATCATGCTGCCGCGAAGGGCATCAAGGGAATAGTACCGACGATTGTCTTGCATCTCGCGCTGCCCGGTCTGAGGGTTGAATGTATCACTCTGGTTTAACTGTAGGAAACCGGGTCACGCAGGATTTACCTGTGGAGGTACCATCCTGGCCGATGACTAGACCAGGTCGGGTGGTACGCTCGCTCGTCTGTCTCACGCTTATGTATCTGCGGCGGGAATGGCCTGACCGCATAATTCCGGCCCATCGTGAACACCTGGTCCGGGTTGTTCACGTTCGCCGGAATACGCACCTGACATGGAGCGAGGCTTCACTGTCCCGCTTCACCCGTTTTGCCCATCGCCGGTATCCTGTCGTCGTTGTATCTCATCACGACGGTGGAACTGTGAGCTCTGATATTCTTTGCCTGGTTGCTCGCGCGTGCGTTGACTATTACTTTGTCACTTTGTCTAAGATGAGTATCGTGACAGATCAATCACTTACGCCGGGTAAGGTGCGATCTGTCACAGAGACTGGCAGATACAACAGAACGACTACAGGGAACTCAGACACGTCACGACGCAATGTGATTGGTTTTCTGCAGGCGCCAGCCGACTGCCATGGTAAGCGTTACCGGTCTTTGCTCGCCGCAGCGGCCCGGGCGACCGTCACCTCCCGCG
>JAQBUI010000082.1 GCA_027624035.1 Pseudomonadota bacterium
GCTCTCTTGTGGGCATTCTCAACTTTTAAAACAGCGGCAAATAACCGCGCTTTTGGGCCAGCGTTAACAGCGGATAATGTTCAGTTCAGAATGATCGAATGTTAGAGAATTTAACCGCTCCGATCTTCGTCCGCCCCTAAACACACTATCCACGTAAACAATATGCAGCCCAGTCATCCATAACCAACATTCTTTGATCGAATAAGTCAGAACGCTGATACACCGATACAAGTTGGTTTTTAGAAGCATGTCCGAGAACCTTTTCAAGAACATGCTCAGGATATCTCCCTGCTTCGGCAGCCCACTGCCTAAACGTTGAGCGCAGACCATGGACTGTATAAGGCCCCGCTACCCGCTTGAATTGCTTTGACACAGCCACGTCAGAGAGCGGCTTTGTACCAAAGACAAATTCTCCCTCTCGGAACTTCGATCTAACATTGAGCAATTCAATAGCCTCATCAGCCAAAGGAACCGAAAGTTCTCGGCGCTCTTTCTTCCGCTCTGCTGGAATACGCCAAGTTTTACGATCTATGCTCATCTCGCCCCACCTAGCACCCCTTGCTTCCCCCGAGCGGCTCACCGTTAAAATCACAAATACTAGTAGTTGGGCTGACAAAGTATCGGTCTCACGCAACTTCTGGAAAACCTGAGGCAGATCCTGATGAGGAAGAGCGCTAAAGTGCTCGACTGGACTGATTTTCGCAGGAGACGGCAAGACTCGCTCAAGGTTATTCTTCCATCTTGCAGGATTGTCAGCTCCTCTCAAGCCATGAACTATTGCCCAATCTAGGATTGCCTCGAGCCTCTGCCTTACCCGACTTGCCGTTTCCGTTTTTGTAGCCCAAATCGGCGACAAAGTATCAACCACAGACATGACATCAATTTCATCTGGGCGCTTGTTACCCAATTTAGGAAACACATACGTTTCGAGCGTATTTATCCACTGCTGAGCATGCTTCGCATTACTCCATTCAGCTTTTTTTGATTCAATTAGTTTCGACGCGCAATCCCTAAGCAGCAGAGATTCAGCCGGTTCGTTGGATATCTTCAAAGGTCTTAGTGGGCGACCATCCAGAAGGTCACTCCTCATCTTTGCGGCCAACCTTCTTGCATCTGCAAGAGATCGGTCTACGCAGGAACCTAACCCTAGCTCTCTGACCCTGCCCTTTTGCTTGAACCTGAATACCCAAGAAGCACTCAAGCCTTTCTTAGTAAGGTAGAGATTCCCTCCGTCTGCGTGAAATCCGTTAGGTAACGATTTTATTGCCTTAGCGGAAAGTCTATTGATTTTCGCCACTTTTAGCCCCCTTATCAGCAGTAACTTTTCTTACCGCTATTCTTACCCTAAGCATAGGTTTGCATCGGAGGACATGATACCATATATTACATATAATAAACTTATATCATTGATTTAACTCACTTATATTAACTAGATAGGACGATATGGGAGCTGAGTAAGGCGGACTCCCTCTCCGCCAGCTTCGCTGGAGTCGGGTTCGAAGTTTCTCGCCTCCGGTCCGCCAGTCAGTCTTGAGTGCATACCGGTGAAATCGGTAATACTCTATCCCGGGCATATGGGTGACACTTCCTCAGCAATTGTTCGTTCAAACGAGTAAAATATTCGGATGGCAATTGATCACGTGGTAAAGAGATTTCGCCTCGGTCAAGAACCGATCGACGCAATCGTCTGGAAAGAGTTTTCCTATCAGGAACGCTTGTCGGCCCTGGAATCCATTCGCAAAGAGTATCACTCCACCCGGTATGGCGCTGAACCAAGACTTCAAAGAGTTTTTAGAGTTACTCAACAAACACAAGGTTAAGTATCTTGTGGTTGGTGGATACTCCGTAGCGATTCATGGCCACCCCCGCTATACGAAAGATATCGATATCTGGATATTGACCAGCGAAGAAAATGCAGAGTCGCTTCTACAGGCGCTTGCCGAGTTTGGATTTGGTTCGCTTGATCTGACTGTCGATGACTTCAATTCTCCCGGGCATATCATTCAGCTTGGAAATGCACCGGCCAGAATTGATATCCTGACTTCACTGACCGGCGTGAATTTCGATGAATGTTGGGAAAACAGAATTTCAGTCGAAGTGGAAGATCTCTTTTACCCTGTCATTTCGCTGAGCGATCTCAAGTTGAATAAACGTGCACTCGGTCGTTATCAGGACCTTGCTGACCTGGAAGCGCTTGGTGATGATTAGGGAGACTGGTTAGCAACCGACTGTATCCACCGTCAGCACAAACGATGGTCCTTTGGACCCTTTTTTGCTCGTGGAGGTTTGGGCCGACGGCACTACCCACGTAGTGCTCAGCCCACTGAAAATCTAAGTGGTCGGAGTAAAGTGCCGGAGTAAACTGGTTCGACACAGACCATCCACCACCGCCAACGGTGGGCCGCACGTTACCTTGATAAGGCTGGCTGCCTGGTCCGCGATCCCGGGCATGAATACTTCGACCTTGTGCCGGACGAGGACGATGCCATGAATGCCATCGTGGGTGCTTCGACCGAGGCGTTGGACCGTACCTACCACCTCGGCTTCGGGCCCAATGCGCGGAAAAGAGCCCTCACGCTAGAAACCGTGCCAGCCACCGACAAGCAAACCAAACCCAACGAGCAAGTGAGTCGCCACAGTGGCTTTTCACTGCACGCTGGTGTGGCCAGCAAGGCCACCCAGCGCAAGAAGCTCGAGCGCCTATGCCGCTACATCACGCGGCCGGCCATTGCCGATCAACGCTTGTCGCTCGCGAGCAACGTCATCGTCGGATTGGGATACCCCGTGCCATGATGGCGCTACCCACGTCGTACTCAGTCCACTGGAGCTGCACGGCTGGCGGCGCTGGTGCCAAGGCCACACTTTGCTCCAACAGTCACTTGTCGAGCAAGGCTGCCCACCGGGTTGCCCATCCATCCAGCAAGGTATCGCGCAGGGATTCCACGGCCATGCCCTGGCGGATCATCGTGAGGTAATACAGCCAGCCGCCAAACACACTGATCACCAGTGCCGATAATTGTTTTTTTGACATATCCCTGGCGGCGGGTTTTCGCTGGACCCACGCCACCAGTCCCCCCAGCATGTCAGCACTGAGCTCTTCCTGCAGCTCCGCCCCGAATTCGAGCAGTCGAATTTCCTCGATGAGTCGCGAATAGGGCCTTTGCCGGGTCATGGCTTCTTCATACTTCAGCGCGATGGCGATCAGTTCCGAGCGGGTATCGCCAAAGTCTGCCAGCCGGTCGAGCCCAAAATCCGCGGGGGTCTCGGAGACATAGGCCCTGGCAATCTCCATCAGGAGGGCCTGCTTGCTCTCGAAGTGGCGGTAGAAGGCGCCGGCCCGAGGTGAAAGGCCCGCCTCGTTCTCGATGCGCGCAATCGAGGTTTTCTGGTACCCCAGTTCCATGAACAGCTTGGCCGCGGCCTGCATGATGCGATCTTTTGTGTTGACTTTTGGCATATAACGGAGTTATCTATATGTATATCAGTGTTATTTCTATATATATCATCGTTATTTAAAATTACAGCAAGGAGATGACAATGTCCAATCTAGATGAACGCACCGCGGTCGAACATCCTTCGCCCGACCCGGCGAAGTCGATGGCGCTGTTAGTCGACATCACGATCATCGCGGCGATCACCGCGATCGCCTATTACCTGGAAGGGCTTGCCTTCGATGGCGGCTGGATTCCCTTCTCCGAGGAGGCGCGGGGCGCGTCCTCGGTGGTCGCCGGTGCGTTCGCGGCAGTCGGTCTGACCTGGCGCCGTGGCGGCACCCTCCGTGACCTGGGGTTCAAACACCCGAAAAGCTGGGCCCTGCTGCCCGTGCAGGCGACCATTGTGTTGGTTGTATTCGCTGCCGCACAGTTCCTGGTTCCAATGCTGATTTCCTCGTTCATTGAGGTGCCGGCACCCGACATGTCGCGCTACGAATCCCTTGCTGGCAACATCCTGGGTGCCATTGGTATGGCGCTGGTCCTACCTCTCACGGCCTCCATTCCAGAAGAAATCATCTATCGGGGATTTTTTGTCGGGCGCCTCACGGAGGTATTCCAGCGCAACCTCGCCGGTGCCGCTCTGTCTGTCCTGTTGCCGGCACTTGTTTTCAGTTCGATCCATTTTTCGTGGGGTATTGGTGGCATGCTCATGACATTTATTATGGGGCTGATCTGGGGCACCGCGTATTTGCTGTGCGACCGTAACCTGTGGGTGGTGATCCTGGCACACTCAGGTGGGCATATCCTATTTGTTGTGCAGCTCTATCTGGCGGAGCCGATGGTTGCCTAGCCAGGGAGATGATTGCAGCCGCTTACCGGATTTGTTGGCAAGCACTCTAGAATGGCGGCTGGTCAGAAAGTAATCAATAGAGGATGTGGGGTTTCCGGCTGGGAGGGATCAGGTGTATGGTTTTCATAATTGTCGAGGATATGGGAGAGTGGCGTCTTGAACTTGCCAACTCTTCCGCCTGATGTTTTATACCTTAGGTTGCTCGCCTGTGAACAGGATCGAATGACATCATACGGCTGTGTCGGTTGAACTGGCAACATATGCCCCGGCGCTGTGCCCCGCGATCTTGCCGAAGACCGCACCCGAAGTGAGGCCGGTCCCGCCCGGATAGTTGAAGTAGAACAGCCCACCCACCATTTCTCCTGCCGCGAACAGACCGCTGATGGGGTGATCATCCTGATCGAGTACAGCGCCCTCGCGATTGATCTTGACGCCACCGAACGTAAAAGTGATCCCACAGGTGATCTGGAAGGCCGTGTACGGAGGGGTATCCAGGGGGTTTGCCCAGTTCGATTTCGGCGTTTCCAGCCCGGTGGTTCCCCGTCCATCCTTGATCGCCGGATTGAATGGAACATGGGTCTGGACTGACTGATTGAATGCTTCAACCGTGGCCAGGAACCCAGCGGCATCGACCCCTTCAAGGCGGCCCGCCAGTTCAGGCAGGCTGTCGGCGGTGACACGGGTGACTTCCCGAATGCGGTATTCGTCCCGGAGCAGGTCCGTCACCTTGCTGTCAAATACCTGCCAGGCGAATTGTTCCGGTTGGTTCAGGACCTCGCGGCCATAGCGGGCATAGGTGTAGTTGCGGAAATCCGCGCCCTCGTCGACGAAGCGTTTTCCTGCCGCGTTCACCATGATGCCAAGCGGGTAGGAGTGCTTCTGAAAACCGTCGCCGACCGACAGGTCGCCAAACTCGGGTGCATTTCTGTCCCACCCGACCGCGTGGCAACCTGACCAGTTGCCATTTGGCGCACCGCCCTGGTCGAGCACCATCCGGATCCCATCACCCGTGTTGTATCGGGTACCCCTGACCTTGGCCAGTTCCCAGCCTGGGCCCAGATAGCGCGCGCGCCACTCACTGTTGGCTTCAAATCCGCCACAGGCTAGCACCACCGCACGACATGCCAGCGTCGTTTTCCTGCCACGATGCTGGATCACCACGCCACTGACCTGGCCGTCATCCAGGGTGATATCGATGACTCTCGATTCATAGCGAATGGGGATTTCCTGTGCGCTCGCGGCGTTGTGCAGGTTCTCGATCAGGCCCGGCCCACCGCCCCATGCTTCCACCGTGAGGCCTCCCCAGAAGCGAAATCGACCGTCGACCTTGAACGCCTGGCGACCGTACATGGGCAGGAAACGAACCCCCTTTGAGCGCATCCACTGGAGCGTCGCGAGGCTGTTATCAATCAGAATTTCAGTGAGTTCAGGGTCGCTCCGATACTGTGTCACGCGGCCCATATCGTCAAAAAAGGCGTCTCTGGTGTAGGTTCCGAAATCTGCAGCCGCGACTTCCTCATCGGAGAGTTCCGGCATGATGGATCGCAGGTCAGACACTGAGTCGTACACGAATCGCATGGCGCCAGCGGTATAGCGTGAGTTGCCGCCTTTCTGTTCCTCAGGGGCACGTTCGAGAACAAGCACCTCCGCGCCCGACTCGCGGGCCGCCAGCGCCGCACACATCGCCGCATTGCCTGCACCCACAATGATGATGTCGACGTGATCCGCCATATGCTTGCCACCCGGCACCAGATTCTGCCGCAATGTAGCATCTTGTCTCCCGGGTGATCCAGTGGTCGGGCCCGGCAGTAATCCGGTGGAAATCCCCTGTGAATCGGCAATAATGGCATTAACGTCAATAGGGTAGAGTCAAGATGGATGGGGCGACGGTCAGGCTGATGAAGACAACAACCACGCGTACGATCATGCTCATGATGATCTTCATTCTGGCGGGGCCCTGCACATCTCTCGCGGAAGCGCAGGCCCCCGGCATTTCGACCGGTATGCCGGTCACCGAGATGGTCAGGCGCGCCGAGGCTGCTGTGGGGAATGACACTGCCGCCGTCACACGGCTCAACGACGAGATATCGGCTTATTATTCGGCCATTCCCGATGCTTTGATTCACGCGGTCACTGCGGCCGGCGCCATCGATGACGATGAAATTCGCCTTACCGTGGACGAACTGGCCGGTGAGAGCGCCGCCGCGATGGCGGCTGGCGACCTTGAGACCGCCATTGAGATGGCAGATGGCGCGTTGCAGTTTGTACTGGAGGTTCTCGGTGAGGAGCACTGGGCGTTCACGGCTGCCATGCGGGATCTCGGGTACCTGTATCGTCTGGCTGGCGATGCCGAAAGTGCAGATGCCTATTATTCACAGGCGCTCGCCGGGGCAACGGACCTGCTGGGAGAGACGCACCCCCAAACGCTGGAAATCGCCGGGCTGATGGTTGAGCTCTACGGCGCAGCCGGGGCCGTAGAGGATGCTCATGCACTGAATGAGGCAGTCATTGCGGGTTATAGTGAGTCTCTGGGGCAATACCATGAGCTCACGCTTGAAGCGGTACTGTCCAGTGTCACGCTGCTGGAAACTGCCGGAGAAATCGATGCCGCGACGGGGCTGGCGGAGGTCGTCTGCTCTGAGTTTGAGACCTCTCGCGGTCGCTACCACCCGGGTACGGTGAGCTGCCTCATGTATCTGGGTAGCCTCGGGCTCAGCGCGGGTGATCTGGTGGCTGCAGCAGGCCACTATGAGGAGTCGCTGGCGCGTCTTGGAGCCAGCCTCGCCAGCATTGATCAGATGGCTCTCAATGCCATGAACCAGCTTGCGGAGGTCCATCGTCAGGCGGGCCGTTACAACCAGGCAGCGGACCTCCTGTCGGGCGTCATACAACTGGCCGCACAGATTGGTCAGACCGACGTCAGCTATCGTGCCAGGTCCTATCTTGGCCGGGTGTTGCGGGACGAGGGTGAACTCGCAAAGGCCGAGTCCATGCTCCAGGACGTGCTCGACTATGGCCTTGCCAACTGGCAGGACCAGCCGCTCAATGTCTATGGCACCATGCTCGAACTGGGTACGGTGTTCCAGGGCCGTGGGCGCCTGGCCGAAGCAGAAGCGACCTTTGAGGAAGCGTGGGTGAATCTGTCTTCCCTGGTTGGGGAACTGAACCCGTCAACGCTGGTTGCCCTTAACAACCTGGGCCAGGTGTATGAGGAAGCGGGGCTGTATGACCTCGCGGAACCCGCTCTGAAGCAGGTCGTGGACGATATGTCTGAATCTCTGGGTGAGGATCATCCACAGACTTCCCGCGCCCGGAGTAACCTCGCGCTGCTGCATGAGAGCCAGGGCAACTTCCGTGAGGCCGAACCACTGTATGAACGAAGTCTGGAACTGTTGTCGGGTCGACTGGGCCAGGACCATAGCGAGGTCATCGCGGTACGCAATAACCTCGCGTTCCTGTACATGATGATGGAGCAATACGAGCAGGCGGGTCAGATGTTCGAGTCGGTACAGGAAGGGTGGATCAGAATCTTTGGGCAGGACCATCCCTCTACGTTGAAGGCAACCAACAATCTGGGCCGGGTTTACATGGCGATGGGCGATCTGCCACGGGCGGAACAACTCGTACAGAGCGCACTGGCGCTGCGTGGCTCTGTTCTGGGTCCTGAACACATCGACACTATCCGGTCCATGATCGACCTCGGCGATATCTACCGTCTGCAGCGCCGACTTGCGGAGGCGGACGAACTGTTGACC
The DNA here is from genome assembly GCA_027624035.1 of Pseudomonadota bacterium. Lineage (GTDB taxonomy): Bacteria > Pseudomonadota > Gammaproteobacteria > Pseudomonadales > Azotimanducaceae > UBA7455. Next base: position 8,040 of record JAQBUI010000082.1, read on the forward strand.
CGTGCTCTGGCATTGGCCGAACAGGTGTTAAGTGAACAGCATCCCTACACATTTGAAGCGCTCCGTGCGCTTGCAAGGGTCAAGGAAGCAAGAGGCATGACCCAGGCCGCCGTGGATGTTCGGGAACTGGGGTTCAATCGCCGCAACGTCTTTCTTGACCGGATGCTGTGGGTGACTGGCGAGAATGCCCGGGAGGGCTATGTGCGTCTGCATCGCGAGGAGTTGAATGAATACCTTGCCCTGCTCACCAGGATTGATCCGGCGGTCGGCGGCAGGTTGGCGCTGGATGCCAGTCTGCATCGCAAGGGTCTGCTGCTGAAGATCACATCAGAGATCCAGCAGATTTCGCGGATCGCCCTTGACCCGGCGATGTCAGCGATTGCAGAGCAGCTTGAAGCCACCCGGCGTGAACTGGCGGCAAAGACATTGTCCGGGCCCACGGTGGAAACCCAGGGCCGTCATGCCCAGGTTCTGTATGAACTGGAACAGGAGGTGAATGAGCTTCAGGGTGAACTGGGCCGCGCCAGTGTCCGCTACCGTTCATCCATCGCCCAGGTGAGCGTGGACAGTCTGGTGGCTGAACTCGCCGATGGGGCAGCGCTGGTTGACTACCTGACCTATGAGGTCGATGGCGTGAGGCGACTGCTCGCAGGAGTCGCCAGGCGACAAGGCGATGAGGTGTTGTTCGATCTGGTCACCTGGGACAGCCTGGCCGATGTCGATCAGGCGGTGATCGAATACCGTACCTTCATCCAGGACGATCTGGCGGACCCGGATGAATTGCTTGAAGTGGGCCAGGAAACCCACGAAATCGTCTGGGCGCCCCTTGCAGATGCACTGGGGGAGTCGGAATACGTCTACCTGATTCCTGACGGCGTTCTCAATATCCTGCCTTTCAACGCAATCGTGAATGAGGATGAAGAATATCTCATTCAGACCCATGATCTGCATCTGCTGACTTCCGGTCGTGATCTTCTGCCCACCGAATTCGAACTGGCCAGGGGGGAGTATCTGATCGTGGCCGGGCCGGACTACGACTCCACTGAAGTGGTTTCCGAAGAAGCGCTGGTCCAGGCACAGGGTCGACGTTCGGCTGCCATCAAGCTGGGGATTCGCGGCGTCGGCGGCGGTCTTCGCGGCCTGAGCTTCGCGCCCCTGCCTGGAGCGGCAGAAGAAGGGCGGATCATCACCGATCAGGTCGAAGGCAGTGATGAGGTCGGCAGCATGTTCTTTGGTGTGCAGGCCCAGGAAATCGTTCTCGCGACGGTGCCAAGGCCACCTGAAATTCTCCATATGGCAACTCACGGGTTCTTTCTGGAGGCGGATGATACGTTGCGAGAAAGACTTCTGAAGGCACAGCGGAGCGTGGACGTCCACATTCCACCCCCCGGGGACAATCCCTTGCTACGATCCGGGCTCGCCTTTGCTGGCATCAACAACAACGCCCAGTTCCTTGGCGATATCGACACCGAAAACGATGGCGTGCTGACGGCGCTCGAGGTTCTGGGGCTGAATCTCTCCGGAACCCGGCTGGTGGTGCTGTCTGCATGCGAGACGGGACTCGGTGAAATACACGAGGGGGAGGGCGTTTACGGTCTGCGACGTTCGTTTCAGGAAGCGGGCGTAGCCGAGGTCGTCAGTTCCTTGTGGGAGGTCAGTGACGCCGGAACACAGGCTCTGATGACAGATTTCTACGAGCGCATTCTCGATGGAACTCCCGCACGTGAAGCGCTGCGGGAAACCCAGCTGGAGCTGATTGACTCACCTCTCTGGGGCTATCCCTATGTGTGGTCTGCGTTCATGATTGTCGGCAGTTACGAATCCGCAGGCGTGACGATCCAGTAGTGTTGTGGTTAAAATGGCCTGTCGTCAATAGATGAAGGTGTACGCCTGTGTCCTTTCGCCTCAAGATCGTCGTTTCGCTGGTGTATACCTTTCTCCTGGTTGCCAATAGTGCGCGGGGCCAGACCTTGATCGAGGCTGTGGAAACGACCCTGCGTACTAATCCTGATATTCAGTCCAGTCGTCACAACGTCGAGGCTGCCCGGGAACTCCGCAAACAGGCTCGCAGCGGCTATTTCCCCACCCTGGATCTGGTCATCGCGACGGGCGAAGAGGTGTCAGACAATACGACGACCCGGGCAGCAGGACTTGACGAACTTCGTCTCGACCGGGTGGAGCGGTCGCTGCGCCTTACCCAGCTACTGTATGATGGGTTTGGTACCAGAAACCTGGTTCGTCAGCAGGTGCATCTGGTTGATGCTGCAACTGCCCGGCTCTCCAGTACCGAGGACAACACCAGCCTGCGAGCCATTCAGGTCTATCTGGAAGTCCTGCGGCGGGATGCAATCGTACAGTTGACCGCACAGAATCTTGATCATCATGAGAAGACCCTGGCGAAGATTCAGGAACGTTTTGAATCCGGAGTTGGTACCAAGGTGGATGTGGTTCAGACCATGGGTCGCCGCGCCCAGGCCAAATCGAATTTGCTGCTGGCCGAGCGGGATGCGCGTAACGGTCGGGCCGAGTTCTATCGAATCGTGGGTGAGTATCCGGAAGATCTGGTCGACCCGGCGGTGGTCAGTAGCCTGCCCGGTACGCTGGAACAGGCGGTGGAACTGGCCTTTCAGAACAATCCGGGGCTGGTCGCGGCCGAGGCGGAAATGGCGGCGGCCGTCGCCGCCAGAAAACAGACCCACGGCGCGTTCCATCCTCGCTTCGACCTCGAGTTGGCCACTACCCGAAATGACGACACCGATGGCACCCTGGGTGCCAATGATGACGAGACCGCGGTGATCCGGATGACCTATAACCTGTTTCGCGGCGGTGGTGACCGGGCCAGAAAGAATGAGGCCGAGGCCCGTGAATTTGCGGCGAGGGAAGCGGTTGCAAGCACTCGAAGGGCGGTTCAGGAGGATGTCACGCTGATCTGGAATGAACTGTCCGACATCCTGATGCGGATTGAATTTCTAAAGGCCCATGTCAGCTCCACGGAGGAAGTCCTGGAGGTCTACAACGAACAGCTGACGCTGGGTAAGCGGACGCTGCTCGATCTGCTGGATGTGAACAACGAACTCCTCAGAGCCCAATCGGCTGAAATTTCCGGGCGATATGTCGCATTGCTGGACCGGTATCGCGTGCTGACCAGCACCGGGCAATTGCTTGACCAGCTTGGTGTCGCGGTTCGCTAGTTCTTGAGAGATCACCAGCAGGACAGGGCCGGTCGCAAACGTTATGATGCCTGACCCGGTTCGACACTGTTCCGACCCACACTACAAGGATATCTGGTAAAGATGTATCCGGGGAAGTGAACCTGGGTCGATGACGTCGTTGGGGTAATGCACGGTCAAAAGCTTGAAAGCGAGGGATTATTCATGAGTGTTGCAGAGTCGCGGCAGGATCAGGAAGCGACGGAAAACGTGCTGGAGATCAATGATCTGTCGGTGAGTTTCCGCGGTGTCCCGGCGGTAAAGCACGTCAGCTTTGACATCCGCAAGGGCGAGACGGTGGCACTGGTCGGCGAGTCCGGTTCCGGGAAATCCGTCACGGCGCTGTCGGTACTGCAACTGCTGCCCTATCCCATTGCGTCCCACCCGACCGGCTCGGTCCGTGTCGATGGCATCGAAACCATGGGGGCTGACAAGGCATCACTGCGCGAGATTCGTGGCAGCAGGGTGACCATGATTTTCCAGGAACCGATGACGTCACTGAATCCGCTGCATCGCATCGAGAAGCAGATTGGAGAGATCCTGCTGGTGCACCAGGGCATCAAGCTGGTGGATGCCCGCCCACGCATTCTTGAACTGCTGCAACTGGTGGGGTTACAGAACCCGCAAGAGAAAATGAGATCCTATCCGCACGAATTGTCCGGTGGCCAACGCCAGCGGGTCATGATCGCGATGGCGCTCGCCAATGAGCCGGACCTGCTGATCGCAGATGAACCGACTACCGCGCTGGATGTCACCATCCAGGCGCAGATCCTGGAACTGCTGAACGACCTGCAACGCCGGCTGGGAATGGCGATGCTGCTGATCACCCACGATCTGGGCGTGGTCCGCAAGATGGCTGACAGAGTGTGCGTCATGACCGACGGTGAGATCGTCGAGCGTGGCAACTGTGCGGACATCTTTGATCATCCGCAACACGAATATACGAGGCACCTGCTGGAAGCGGAGCCCAAAGGAACCCCGATTGAGAACAAATCATCGGAGACACTACTGGAATGTCGGAACATCAATGTCAGATTTCCACTCTCAAAGGGGTTCTTTTTCGTCAACAAGTACCTCGATGCGGTCAAGGATGTGTCGCTGACGGTCTCCTATGGTCAGACACTTGGCATTGTCGGCGAATCAGGGTCAGGCAAGACGACCCTGGGAATGGCGATCCTGCGGCTGTTGCGGTCTGAAGGAGACATCATTCTTGAAGGGCACAATCTCCAGGGGCTGAAGGCCAAACAACTGCGTCCTTTCCGTCGCGATATGCAGATTGTGTTTCAGGACCCCTTCGGTAGCCTGTCTCCGAGGCTGTCAATTCATCAGATCATCGAGGAGGGCCTGCTGGTTCACGAACAGCAGCTCACCCAGGAGGAACGCCGGGTGCTGGTGGGTGATGCACTGCGGGAGGTGGGGCTTGATCCGAGTGCCCAGGACCGCTACCCCCATGAATTCTCCGGAGGCCAGCGCCAGCGGATTGCAGTCGCCCGGGCACTGATCCTCAAGCCGAAGTTGCTGGTTCTGGATGAACCAACCTCCGCACTGGACATGTCCGTGCAGGCGCAGATTGTTGACCTGTTGCGGGATCTGCAGCGGAAACACGACCTGACTTACCTGTTCATCAGCCACGATCTCAAGGTGGTTCGGGCTCTGAGCAATCATGTGATCGTCATGAAAGACGGTGAAATTGTAGAGAGTGGTACCTCGGATGAGATCTTCGATGATCCCAAGACGGCCTATACAAGAGAATTGATCGCTGCCGCGTTTGATCTGACCGTGGCCCGGCGCGGCGCCGAAATCAGTTCCCACTCAGGCGAGTAGGCGGGCGCGAGCGCGCAGCACAGCAACCAGGACAATGTCTTTCATGGAAGTTCACTGATACGAGGTGCCAGCGTGAGCACTTTCTTGCACGACTACGGTGTGCCTGAGATGGGCGCGCTCAAGACTTTCATGGAAGTTCTGGCAGCACGCAGTGCCGTCCGGAGAACTTCCCAGCACGACTACGGTGTGCCTGAATCGGATACGTTCAAGGCTGCTGGTTCAATCCTATGACTGGCGTAGGAATCGATTTCGGCACCTCCAATTCCGCGGCTGCCTGCTATGATGGCGAGCGGGTGGTGCTCATCAAACTTGAATCAGACGACGCCATCATGCCGACCGCGACCCATCTGGACCGTCAGCTTCAGACCAGCACCGGTCAGGCAGCGGTAGATCTGTACATCGAGGAGAACCGCGACCGCATCGTTGAACTGACCCCGGAGCTGATTGCGACCAGTGCGATGGTCACGGCCGAAGCAAACCCCGATGATCCTCTTTCCGAAGCAGAAGTCACCAGCGCAAACGTTTATGGCCAGCCCTGGGTTGATCGGGGGATGCCTGGTCGGCTGTTTCGAGGCATCAAGCGCCTGCTGGGCAACCCTGCGATCAAGAGGCTGCTGGTATTCGATCACCCGTTTCGGGTGGTAGCACTGGTGACGCCGGTTCTGTTGAGGATTCGGCAGACGATTGAACGGGCGATTCCAGACCAACTGGATGATGTTCACTTTGGCCATCCGGTCGACTTCGAGGGCCATGACGACCACAGGAATGAGCTTGCCTTCGAGCGCCTGAGAGAGGCCTGCAGCTATGCGGGAATCCACAGGTTGTCCTTCTTCCCCGAGCCTGTGGCCGCCACGCTCAGCTATCTGCACGACAAAAAAGCACCGGATGGGGGGCGTGTACTGACCCTGGATTTCGGCGGTGGAACCCTGGATCTCAGCGTGGTGGAGTTCGCTGGTGTTTCTTTCAAGGTGCTGTCTACGGCAGGGATGTCGCTGGGTGGTGACCATATCGATCAGCTCATTTTTCGAGAACTGCTGTTTCCGCTGCTCGGCAAAGGTGAGATCTGGAAGCGGGTCAAGGACGGGCGCCTGATCGAAAATGAGTTTCCGTTCGATGAGTTCGCCGACAAGCTGCTCAACTGGACGGTGACCTATACACTGAATCAGAATCGGTACCGATCCAAAGTGGCCGATTGCATCCGTCAGGGTGGTGACGGGGCGGAGAAGTTTGAACGTCTTGATGACCTCATTACCCATAACTACAGCTATGTGGTCTTTCAGGCAATCAAGGACGCCAAGGCGCGGCTGTCCACGGAAGACGAGACCGTTCTTGATATTCCTGAACTGGACGTCAGCATCACGTTTACAAGGGCACGACTGGAGTCGATGATGCAGTCCATGCTGGCCGACATCAACCGCATCATAGATCGCGTGCTCGAGCTCGCTGCCTGTGAGGTCAGTGACATCGACGTGGTGATCAGGACTGGCGGGTCGTCGCAGATTGCCTCGGTGCGGCGATTGCTTGAAGACCGGTTCCCGGGCAGGGTGACTGAACATGACCCGTTCACCAGTGTGGCCGCTGGCCTCGCGATTGCCAGCTACCATGGATATCAGTTTGAGTCGGGATACTCGTTTGCAGGGTGATATGACGCACGGGCATCTCAAGGACGCGCTGCATGAGGCAGGATGACTGACGATGACCAAACGCTGGTACTGCGGGCGAAGGACGATGATGTCACCGCCTACGAGGAGTTGTATCGGCGGCACGTCGGACGCATTTTTGCACTCTGCCGACGTTTGACGAAGGACCACGACACAGCCGAAGATCTGACCCAGGACGCCTTTGTTCAGGCCTGGAGAAAGCTCGGCGATTTTCGCGGCGACAGTGCATTTGGCAGTTGGCTTTATCGTATCGCAGCCAACATTGCACTCAGCCACCTTCGCAGTCAGAAGCACTTCACACAGAGTCTCGAAGATGATGACCTGCCGGCGCACCGGGAGACCACCGGTCTGCAGATCGGTCTTGAGCAGGCGATTGCCAACCTGCCAGACGGTGCCAGAACTGTCTTTGTGCTGTTCGCCATAGAGGGCCACACCCATGACGAGATCGCAGGATTGCTGGGCATTGCGCAGGGCAGCAGCAAGGCACAATTGCACCGTGCCAGGACACTGTTGAAGGCCGCCCTGCTGGCGGACGATTCAAACCAAACGCCGGAAGACGGCGTCCAATGAACAGATTCCCGCAATACAGGTCAGGGATGGAACACGACAGTCACGACGAATTCGATATGCTTCTTGCCAGAGAAGTCCGGGGCCTTGATCGCGAGATCCAGCCTGACCGGAACCTGTGGGTGGGAATCGCAAGGCGGATTGGCGACCACCCGCAGCGACGTTGGCGAGGGCGGGAGCGCTGGCTGCCCTATGGCGTCGCCGCGAGTCTGGCGATTGCGGTGACTTCGCTCGTCTTGAACCTCATCGGGGTCGTCGATACCGCCAGCCCGGAGCAGCCCATGCCATCTGAACTCACGGCGTCGCTGGATCAACTGGGCGCGGATCATGCCTCACGCAGGGCGCCCATGCTTGCGACGTTTCGAGCAGTCAATGCCTCACTGGACCAGAACACGCGAGACGAGTTGTATCGCAACCTGGAGATCATGGCGCGCGCCCGCAGTGAAATCGAAGCGCAGGTAAGAGACAACCCCCAGGACAGAGAGCTGGTCTCGAGTCTGTTGCGTCTGCAACAATGGGAACTTCGGCTGCTCAGTGAGGACTACGCGAGCCCCGGTAACACCCTATGATACGAGACCGCAATGTGAGCCACCGGGCAACAGGTTATCTGGCGATCTGTCTGCTGGCATGGGCCTCATCGCTGGCCCTGGCGGGGCCGGAAACGGTAGATGAGCAGCTGGTGGTCACCCCTGGCGGGCTGACCTCTGTGCAGATCACCCGAGGCAGCCTGAGTGTCGTCGGCTGGGACAGAAGCGAGATTCACGTTGAGGGTGCCCTGGACGAGCAGGTGGAACGGTTCATCTTTGAAACTCGTGGTGACGTTACCCGAATCGAGGTCATCCTGCCAAAGCCCCTTGAGCACCGGATGTTGCAGCGGACAACCGATCTGACCATTCACATGCCCTCGGGTAGTGACCTCGAAGTGTCGGGTGTTTCGCTGGCTGTCGGCGTGTCTGGTGTCTCCCGTCAGGTGTCGGTGGGGGTCATCAGTGGCGACATCAATGTCCGGGGTGGTCGCGGCCAGATCGAGCTTCAAACTGTCAGTGGCCAGATCGATCTGCTGGGGGCAGACGGCAGGATTTTTATGCGCTCCGTTTCGGGTGATCTGCTGGCTCGTGAAGTCGAGGGCGAGGCTCGCTACAGTACGGTCAGCGGACGCATTCTGATTGAAGCGGGCAGCGATGATCAGACCCTGGAGTCGGTGTCCGGGGACATTGATGTTCGAGGTGAGGGCATCCGCCATCTTCGCGGCCAGATCGTTTCGGGTGATATCCGATTCGATGGCTCTCTGGCGCCGGATGCCAGTGTCGCTCTGACTACGATCAGTGGCACGGTAGAAATGGTCTTGTCCGGCGAGGTCAACGGCACCTTCGATGTCAGTACCGGATCAGGTCGAATCCGGAATCATCTGACATCCGACGAACCCACGAGGCCACAGTACGGCCCGGGCAGGAGTCTTCGCTTCAAAGTGTCTGATGCGGTCAGTCAGGTGAACCTGTCGGCGCGATCGGGCGACGTCATTCTGACCCGGTCGGGTGTCAGAGGCGTCAGCCGATAGCTACAGCGCCTGGCCCCATGGAGCAGATGGTCTTCACGGGTTACTGTGGCACAGTCGGCGAATATCGATTGGAAGACCTCGAGTTCTGATCGACAAAAGCCCTGGCAGGCCGTGGCTGCGACGCAGATCGGGCAGTGATGTTCCATCAGCACGAACGTGCCATCCGGGAGCTGGCTGGATTCAGCCATGTAGCCCTCTTCTGAACGAAGATCCGCCAGCATCCTGAGCCGTTCAGCCAGGTCATGCTGGCCCGACAGTTTCTCACGGTACTGTGCCAGTGCGTCGCGGGTCCTCTTTTCGATCAGTTGATCGACTGCACTCTCGCCCATCAAATCCCGCACTGATGCGATGAGTTCTGATGTGATTTTGCCGTGCCCGTCCGGGAACCGGCCGTGGCCCCCCCGGGTGAGTTTCCAACGTCTGGCCGGTCGCCCTCGGCTCTGGGCTTGTTCGGGCATTGCCTCGGTGAGTTGTTCTTCGTCGAGTTGGCGCAGATGCTGACGAACTCCCATGGTGGTCATTCCCAGATCAGAGGCAAGAGATCGAACGGTCTGTGGGCCCAGTCGCTTGATTTGGTACAGAATTCGGTCCTGACTGTCTGTCATATTGCGAGAGGCTTCCTGGAGCGATGGCATCAGTTTGCCCAACGTGGCTCATTAAGTAAACCAAAGGCTTTACTTAATCTGTGTTTGAGCGTGTTCGGGTCGCGATCCGGACCTTCAATTGTCGCTCAGGCTCATCATCGCTTCCCGTTTCAAACGCCGGGTGCCGTGGCTGACTTCACGTCAGCGAGTTTCGAAGTCGGCTGACTCACCTTCATGCCGGTGACGCCATTGGCCAACTGGGACACCACGATCGATGTGCCCGGGTCGATTTGTGAGGATCGCACGAGAACCGAGTGGCGGCCGTTGTCAGCTCGCCGTTCACCCAGCCTGTCTACCTGGATCGCTTCAAGGCGCTGCCCGGTGACGATGAACACGCGATCTCCGCCATAGATGGCCTCGATGGGCAGCAGTACGGTGTTGTCGATCGGGGGCAACTGCACGCTGAACTGCACCACGCGTCCTAATTCCAGACCGTCGTTCTTCAGTGCAAACAGTCCATCAACACTGGTCTTGCCGGGGGAGATGTCACTGCCCAGGCGCGTGAGGGTGATCCGCTGCGGGGCGCTTGAGTCGACGGTTTCGCCTTCAATGGGTTGCCCGGATGCCAATGCCTGACGAATGTCTGAAAGATGTCGTTCCGGTATCTGGGCACGAATTTCAAGGCTGGCTGAATCATAGATGACCGCGAGGTCCGTCCCCGGGGAAACTCTTTCCCCCGGTGAGACGCTGACGCTGATGACCCGTCCGTCAAAGGGTGCATTGATACGGGTTCGGTCCAGTAGAACCAGTGCCTCCTGGAAGCGCGCCCTGGCTCTTTTCACGCCAGCCTCTGCCTGGGCGATCTGGTTAGGCAGGTCGTTAACGAGCGCCTGCTGTCGCTGTAGAGTAATGGATTGTCTGTGACCTTCGGACAGCGCGGCGTTCAGGACTTCCTCGGAGATGGCCTGGTCCTCGCCCAGTCGCCGGTATCGGCTGGCCTTTCGCACCGCCAACTGGCCCAGTGCCACTTCCTCATCCAGGATCAACCGATTGTCAGTCAGAGCCTGCTGCAGTGACAGGAGGCTTGCCTCGGCCTCCAGCAGGTCCGCCTCCATTCGGGCCAGATTCAGGGCACCATCGGTATCGTCCAGTTCAATCAGTGACTGTCCTCGATGGACCGACATGCCATCTGTCACCATCACCGCTCTAACCTCGGAGCTCACGGCGGCCGTCAGTGAGGACGTTCTGGGCGTGACGACCTTGCCGTACAACGTGAGCGTGGGCGAATGCTGTCCGGGTTCGGCTGTCACCGTCGTGACCGGGTAGACCCGCTCGCTGACCTGCCTTCGGTCCGGTTCGGGTGCGAACAGTGCCATCAACGTCAGGCTGGTCGTGCCGAATACGAGAACCACTGCCAGGGCGAGGTTCTTACCCCATCGAATGTGGTTCAGGTGGCTTGCGCGCCAGGCGCGGTGCAGAAAGGCTTGCATAGATGATCTCCTTACGTTGATCCAGCCATTGGGTGATGGTGATGACCGATGACAGCAGTGCGGGTATGACCAGCAGAACCAGCACCGTGCCATACAGCATCCCGAAACAGATGGCGGCCGCCAGTGGCGTAAAGGCGGCCCCGATCGGGGCCTGCTCCAGCATCAGGGGGAATAGCCCGGCGATGGTGGTCAGCGAGGTCAGGATGACCGCCCGGAGCCGAGAGCACACGGCATCTTCAATCGCCTGGTGTGGCTCGACACCATCTTCTATACGGTGCTTGTACGCACTGACAATAATGATGGAGTCATTGACGATGATGCCGGTCAGCGTGAACAGCCCGAGCAGGGACATGGGTCCGATATGCATGCCCATGATGACGTGCCCGGCCAGGGCGCCAGTCAGACCCAGTGGAATGGCCGCCATGATCGCCAGCGGCCAGGCATAGGAGGCAAATACCCATGCCAGCACGACATAGATGAGCGCCAGCGCCAGCAGGAACTGGGTCTGGAAGCTCTCTTCATTGTGTTGCTCGGCGAGGCTGAGGTCGTCCAGCCCCGAAGTGATGGCGTATTTTTCCAGCAACCCGTCGCGAATATGCTGGTCAAAATAGTTCACGACCTCCCGGCCTGAAATCACATTCAGGTCCACATCGCCACTGACCTTGATGGTGCGCTGGCCGCTGTGATGGCGGATGATATTGATGCCGCGGTTCCCTTCCCAGGTGGCAACGCTGGCAAGGGGAAGCATGTGTCCGGCGGGCGTCTTGATGGGGAACTGGCCAAGACTGGCGAGGTCGTTGCGCTCGTGTTCCGGCAGGATGACCCGAACCTCCAGTTCAGACTGCTGGTCGGAAAGTATCTGGATACGCTGACCATCATAGGCGCCGCGAAGCTGACGACCTACCTCTGCTGTGGTGAGGCCAACGGAACGGCCCTCAGGTGTCAGCGAGAAGATCCACTGCTGCTTGCCGTAGGGCAGGTCATCGTGGAGATTCGACACGCCATTGAGTGGCCCGAGTTCACCAATCAGTTCTTCAGCGGCGGCCTTCAGGACGCCTGCATCGGCGCCCTTGAGCAGAATGGCAAAATCTGCCCAGTATTCGCCGGGCTTTCTGATACTGATGGATTCGACCACTGACGTGTGTGGCGCCTGGCTCGACCATGACAGGGCGAAATCATCTGCGGAGATTTGCCGCTGTTCCGGCGAGGTCATCTCGACCAGTATGCTGGCATACTGGGGACCCGTCTTGGGTTCGTTGCTGATGGTGGCTGAATTGAAGACTGTCACGAAACTGGTAACATTGCCTGCGCCTTCGGTCTCATCTGCCCGGGACAGTGCCCGCTCAAGAGCAAGCATGTATTGTTGACGCTGCTGGTCACTGGTACCCGCCACAAATTCCACGTTGGCTTGAATCTCATCAAAGTTGATATTGAGGTTCAGGTTGGTCTTTATCCAGCCAGTCATCCACAGGCCAGTCATCAGCGCAAAGGCGGCGAAGGCTCCTCCGATGACCACCCGACGATTGCGCATGGATGCCCGCACCATGGGACGAAATCGCTGCTCCCGGAATTGTTCGAAAGCGCCGTTGAAGCGCCGCCGAAGCGCACTGACGGGTCGGCCGGCGCTCGCTTCGAAGGCGTGGCGCAGGTGGCCTGGAAGCACGATGAAGCACTCGACGATGGAGGCCGCAATGACGCATATCATCAGGATCGGAATTTCAATGATGGGTTCACCCCGCTGCAACAGTAGCGGCAGAAACGCACAGGCCGTGGTGAGCGAGGAGGCCAGCACCGGCGCGAACATCCGTTGCGCGCCAAGGGTTGCTGCCTCTGCCGGGGACTTTCCATTCTGAAATTGGGTCAGCGACTCTTCACCGACGACGATCGCGTCGTCTACCACGATGCCCAATGCCATGACCATGCCGATGAGACTGAGTGCGTTGATGGTGCTGCCCGTAAAGTAAAAGACAAACAGCGCCAGTGCGAACGTTACCGGGATGCCCACCATGACCCAGAAGGCCACCCGCAGCTGCAGGAAGATCAGCAGGGCCAGAATCACCAGAATCAGCCCCGATACACCGTTGCGCATGATCAGGTTCAACTCATCCCTGATGAACGACCAGGCTTCAAGAAACAGGCTGATGCTGATGCCCTCGGGAAGTTCGGCCCGGGTATCATCAACCCAGTCATGCAGTATATCGGCAGCTTCCAGTGCGTCTGATTCGATGCCCTTGCGCACCATCATCTGGACGGCAGGCGCTCCACCGACGCTGGCATAGGGTGCACCGATAGTGGTGCGTTTCTCGATATGCGCGATATCTCCGAGGTGAATCAGTCCCCCACCGCTGGCGCCGACAATTGGCAGTGCCGCGAACTCCGAGGGGTCCCGTCGCTGATCCAGGCTGCGAATCTGTCTCGAGCTCTGGCCATTGCCGATGGTGCCTCCCGGTGCATCCTGACTGAGAGCTGCGATCTGACCGCCGAGTTCGGGAATGGTGCGGCCGAGTTCATACAGCGAACGGCTGTCGACCTGGATGGCAAGTTCCTGGGCGGGCAGCGCTGCAAACTGCACGATGTCCGCCCCCCGGTTGCGCAGGTCCGCCTCGAAGTCTTTCACCAGTGGAATCAGTTCTTCGAGACTTCCGTTGCCGCGTACCAGCACGGCCGAGACGAGGTCACGCTGCTCCCAGCGGAATACTGCCGGTGGTTCGATGTCGGGCGGCAGGCCGCGGATCTGCGAGATACGTTGCTTGATGTCATCCACCGCACGCGCAAGGTCTTCGCCGTAGTTCATCTCTACCCGGACGCTGGACCAGGTGTCGGCTGAAATGGAGCGGATCGAATTGACGCCGCGAATCGATCGGAGCTGACGCTCCACGGGATTGGTAATCAGCTTTTCGATGTCTTCAGCGCTCGCGCCCCGCCAGGTGATCGCCACTTCGATGATCATTCGAGGCTGGGCCGGGTTAAGACCGACGTTGAGGTTGGTGATGGCCCAGATGCCTGCCATGAGCATGAGCGCCATGGTCAGGTTGGCTGCGAGCGGATGACGGACGAATAACCTGATGAGTGAACGATGCATGGTAACCGACAATTCACGAACCGTGCCAACACGCCAGGTACCCAACAAACAAGGGTTTACATCCCTGAAAGTGTCAAATTCACCAATGGCAGGTGGTTTTACCCGTCAATTCATGGGCGTTTTGAGCACTTTCGGGGTCCGTCCGGGCTCATCATGAAGGCTTCCACAGCACGCCACCCGTGAAATACTGTTCAATCTGTCCGGCGTCGTAGTTGAGTTCGGCCATCAGCGCAACGGCATGTCCTGCAGCTTCCTCCGGTGCCCCCGCCGGAAGGTCCGAACCGGCGAAGCTGACCATGGGGCGATGCCGGTAGTAGGGTGTCAGCTCCTTACTGGGAACGGCCATCATCCAGGGCGAGTTCTCATGGCAGGCTTCAAAGAAGAACTGGGCGCTGTTGCCGGCGTCTGCGATAACACAGGCGACG
>JAQBUI010000083.1 GCA_027624035.1 Pseudomonadota bacterium
TTAGCGGCGCCTCGGTGGACCTGGTCGAGGCTGCCGATACCGTGGTGTCGATGAAGGTCGTAGTGACCAATGTGACGGAAACCGGAAACGAGGTGCTCACCTTTGATGGCACCGCGATTACGCTGGACAATGGCGAGGCGGGTGTCACCACCGACTTCAACTATAGCGTCGCCATTGCAATCGCCACGGCGACCGTGACCTTCAGTGGAGGAAGTGCCAGCACTGCAGCGGTAGTGTCAGACATCAATGCCATGACGTATCAGAACAACAGTGACGACCCAACGACGACCAGTCGGGTCGTGACAATTTCCGAGATGCAGGACAGTGGTGGTACGGTCAATGGTGGTGACGATACGGCGTCGCTTGCGGTCGCTTCAACGGTGTCGATGCAGAAGGTGAATGATGAACCCATCGTGACGGCGACCGGTGACGATCCGACGTTCGTGGAGGGTGGCGCTGCAGCCGGACTATATAGTGCCGCGGCCATCGACCTGATCGAGGCGTCTGATCTCGTTAAGGCCATGACGATTACGGTCACGAATGTGACTGAAAGCGGCAATGAGATTCTGAATATCGATGGCACTGCGATCACGCTGGACAATGCAGAAAGTGGCAGTACCACGGATTTCGACTACAGCGTCGCCGTGGCTGGCGCGACGGCGACAGTGAGCCTGACTAACGGCACAGGAACACCTGCGGGTGTGATCGCTGACATCAATGCAGCAACCTATGTGAACACGAGTGATGATCCAACAGACGCGAATCGGACGGTCACCATCACGCAGTTACAGGATAGCGGAGGCACCACCAATGGTGGTGATGACACCGTGGCACTGTCGATTGCATCGACTGTCAATGTTGATATCGTCAATGACGAGCCCCTGGTGTCGGCTACCGGGGACGACCCCACGTTTGTAGAGGGCGCAAGTGCCGTTACCTTGTTCAGCGGCGTATCGGTTGACCTGGTCGAGGCAGCAGATACGGTGGAGTCCGTCACAGTTACTGTCACCAATGTCACCGATGTATCCAGCGAAATCCTGACCTGGGACGGGTCCGCCATTACCCTGGATGATGGCGAAAGTGGTGCCACAACCGACTTCAGTTATTCGGTGACCATCGTGGGTTCTACCGCGACCATAGCGTTTACTGGTGGCACAGCCAGCGCGGCTGCGGTGCAGGCGGACATCGCAGCGGGTACCTACGAGAACACCAGCGACGACCCCACCGATGCGGATCGTGTCGTCACGATCACGGAGATGGTCGACTCGGGTGGAACTGCCAATGGTGGTGACGACACCGCGACCCTTTCACTCTCATCGACCGTCAATGGCGAACTGGTTAACGATGAGCCCATCGTCACGGCGACGGGGTCTGATCCCACTTTTACCGAAGGTGGCGCGGCCGCCAGTCTCTTTGCAGGAACTTCGATTGATCTGATAGAAGCATCTGATCTGGTAGAGGGTCTGGTGTTTACCATCACCAATGTGACCGATACGGGTGATGAGATTCTCAATATTGATAGCACCGCTATCACTCTAACGAATGGTGCGAGCGGCGCGACGGGTAATTTCAACTATGCCGTGGTGGTCGTTGGCGCGACCGCAACGGTGACACTCAGCAGCGGCACCGGGTCGCCAGGTGATGTGGAAAACGGGATCGATGCTGCGAGCTATCAGAACAATAGCGACGATCCTACCGCTGGCAATCGAGTGGTGACCATTACCGAACTGCAGGATAGTGGCGGGACCACCAATGGTGGTGACGATACTGTTACGCTCGCTATTTCATCGACCGTTACCGTTGTCCCGGTCAATGACGAACCGGTGGTATCGGCCACCGGAGAGGATCCGTCCTTTGTGGAGGGTAGTGCTCCGGTAGTGCTCTTCAGTGATGCTTCAGTTGACTTGATCGAGGCGGCGGATGACGTCGAACAGATAGTCATCACCGTTACCAATGTATCAGATGCGGGCAGTGAGGTTCTGACCTTTGATGCTACTGCCATCACGCTGGACGACGCCCAGAGCGGTTCGACCACAGACTTCAGCTTCAGCGTTTCTGTCGCGGGTACCACAGCCACCGTCACGTTGAGTGGCGGAGCGGCGAGCCCGGCTGATGTGGAGGCGGACATTGAAGCTGCAACCTATGAGAACACCAGTGATGACCCGACTGATGCTGTTCGCCTGATCACGATAACCAGTCTGAAGGATACCGGCGGTACCAGCGACGGCGGTGATGATACGGTCGCCCTGGGCATTGCTTCTGCAGTAGACGTTGACCTTGTTAACGATGAGCCGTCTATTTCCGCAACCGGGGACAATCCAACGT
Organism: Pseudomonadota bacterium; assembly: GCA_027624035.1. GTDB lineage: Bacteria > Pseudomonadota > Gammaproteobacteria > Pseudomonadales > Azotimanducaceae > UBA7455. Next base: position 2,326 of record JAQBUI010000083.1, read on the forward strand.
TTACAGAAGATGCTGGGGCGGTGGGCCTGTTCAGCAGCGCTGCGATCGATCTGGTGGAAGCCTCCGACGCGGTGTTTGAGATGACGATCACGGTCACCAACGTGACCGAGGCAGGTAATGAGGTGTTGAGTATCGATGGTGCCTCTATCATCCTGGACAACGGAACTTCCGGGAGCACGAACGACTTTGATTACAGTGTTTCCGTTACAGGGACTACGGCCACGATCCTTCTGGACAACGGTACGGCGACGCCGGCGAGTGCCGTTTCCGATGTCAACAATGCGACCTATGAGAACAATAGCGATGACCCCACCGCAGCGAACCGCGTGGTCACTATCACTCGGTTGCAGGATAGCGGCGGTACTGCAAATGGCGGCGACGACACCGTTGCGGTTGCGATCGTGTCGACCGTTACGGTCGTGGTGGTCAATGATGAGCCGGTCGTCTCGGCGACGGCAGATAACCCCACCTTTACGGAAGGCGATAGTGCCGTCAGCGTCTTTAGCGGTGCCTCTGTGGATCTGGTTGAGGCCGCGGACACGGTGTCTGCGGTGACCATTACGGTGACCAACGTGACCGATACGGGGGCCGAGGTGCTCACGGTCGATGGCACCGGCATTACGCTGGACGATCTGGAAAGTGGCTCGACCACAGATTTCAACTATTCAGTTTCACTATCGGGGTCGACCGCGACAGTGACCCTGAGTAGTGGCGCAGCGAGTGCAGCCGCACTGGCTGCGGACCTCAACGCGGCAACCTACGAAAATACCAGTGATGATCCCACCGATGCGAATCGGGTGATTACGGTCACCTCAGTTCAGGACAGTGGCGGTACCAGCAACGGTGGAGATGACACCGCGGCCCCTGCGCTTTCGTCGACTGTGAATGTCGAACTCGTCAATGATGAACCGATTGTCTCAGCAACCGGCTCAAGCTCGACCTTCAATGAAAACGATGGTCCCGTGTCACTCTATAGTGCTGCGTCGGTGGACCTTGTGGAGGCCGCTGATACCGTAACGGCGATTACGATCACAGTGACCAATGTAACGGAGACCGGGGCTGAGATTCTGACCTTCGATGGTACCCAGATCACGCTGGATGATCTTGAGTCCGGCACGACCAGTGACTTTAGCTATGCGGTAGCCGTGGCTGGCTCTACTGCTACGGTATCTCTGTCTGGCGGTTCGGCATCGCCTGCAGCTGTGGTCGCCGACATCAATGGTGCCTCCTACGAAAACACAAGTGACGATGTTACGGACGCGAATAGAGTGATCACGATCACCGCCCTGACCGACAGTGGCGGCACGGCCAATGGTGGCGACGACACGGTCGCGCTCGCCATCACTGCGACCATTGATGTTGAGCCGGTCAACGATGAGCCGGTGGTGGTCGCAACGGGTGATGATCCGACCTTCACGGAAGGCGATGCGGCCACGCTGATATTCAGTGGGGCATCGATAGACCTGGTAGAAGCAGCCGATACGGTGGAATCCCTGACCATCACGGTCACCAACGTGACCGACATCGGTGCAGAAATTCTTGGTATTGATGGCCAGGCGATCGTTCTGGACGATGGAGAGTCGGGGACCACCACGGAATTCTCCTATAGCGTGTCCGTCTCCGGCAGTACCGCGACGGTCGTTCTGGATGGCGGGTCGGCTGACCCAGCGGATGTGGAATCTGACATAAACAATGCAACCTATGAAAACACCAGTGAAGACCCCACGGATGCGGACCGGGTGGTGACCATTACTGAGCTCAAGGACAGCGGTGGAACTTCCAATGGTGGGGACGATACGGTGTCGCTTGCATTGAGTTCGACAGTCAATGTAGACCTTGTAAATGATGCCCCCATATTAATTCTGCCGGGTGCACAGGCGGTCGATGAAGACAACGACCTCGTGATTTCCGGGCTCAGCGTGACGGATGTAGATGCTGATCGCGGCAGTGATCCAGCGCTGACCGCGACACTTGGCCTGGATGATGGGACCCTTGTTGTGGTCGCATCAGGTTCCGCCAATGTCATCGGCAGCGGAACGGCAGCTGTCACCGTGACAGGAACCGTTGACGACGTTTCCGCGACCATCGCCTCGGTCACTTATTCCCCGGATGCGAACTTCTTTGGTACCGATACGCTCTCGGTCAGCGTCAGTGACAACGGCAATACCGGTGCCGGCGGTGCGCTGGTTGATGCAGATACCGTGACGATTACCGTCAATCCGGTTAATGACACCCCGGAAATCTCCGATATCGCTGACCAGGAAACTGATGAGGACACAGAGATCACGGGCATCGCGTTTACCGTAGACGAGGACGACCAGGGCGATGTAGCGAATGAAGATGTACAGGAACTCATTATCACGGTGACGAGTTCCAATCAGACGCTGGTTCCAGATGCCAACATTACGTTGAACTTCACGGACGACGGCACGGATGCCGCGGCGGGAACGATTGACATTCTGCCGGACACCAACAGGAACAGTTCGGTAGATGGCACGGCCACCATCACAGTCACCGTTAATGACCAGGAGTCAGCGAATAATACCGTGATCGATACCTTCGTTCTGACTGTCAACGCCGTTAATGATCCGCCCGTTATTCAAAGTCTGTCCGGTATTGAGGGGGCGCCCCCGCCACATTTCTACATAGAAGAGAACACGATCGACATCACAACGCTCACCGTGACGGATGTTGAAGGAGATGATCTCTACTATCGCCTGACCGGTACGGATACCGGCATCGAGAATTATGCGGGCCAGGATCATTCGACGTGGTATTTCACGATTACGGCAGATGGTGAACTGTCATTTACACTTGAAGACAATCTTCAGTATGGGGTGCCTGACTTCGAGGGGCCTTCTCGTGGCGAGGGTTCCATTACGGATAACACCAACACCTACCACCTGACGGTGACGGTCTATGACCGTGACCCGGCCGCTGCGGACCCTGAGGAGCAATTCGATACCACCGGGGAACTCGAGATTGAGGTAACAGACACCAATGATGCACCAGGTCAGTGGGTTTGTGAGACGTTTACGGCTGGTGTATCGGATGACACCGTGGATGACCGGTTCAAGTATGTAAATGGTGACCCCACAAAGGCAGTGATCCTGACCTTCGAAGAGGACGACCCGGACACCAGCGAACGCGAGGATTGTCATCGGGTCGTCAGCCCAATCCCGACTGACTACAACATCACCGAAGGTGACGTATTGAACGGCTATGCGGCGGACTCTGCGTTTGCGGCCATTCCCGCCGATACCGACGATATCAATTATGAAAAGTCCCTGCTGTATACGGTGATCTCCGGGCTTGATCAGGACATCGATGATGTCGATACGGATGGTACCTTGTACTTCTCTGGTATTACGCTGACGAGTCAATACGGCGCTACCGTTGCCATGACGGACGTCAGCGGCGACCGTCCAGACCCGGTCATCCAGAAGGGCGGCTTTCTGTACACGCCCCCTGGCAATCTGGATACGGAGGACGCCGATGTTGACCCGGACTATTTCCTCTACAGGGTCTGTGACGACCCCGGCGCCAGCGATGAGGAGACCAATTGTGCGGTCGGTATCGTGCAGATCGACATCAATGACGTGCCGCCGGTCGCTGTTGATTCTGAACAGGCCGTGACATTTACAGAGGAATTGTCCCAGTCTCCCCTTGAGTTACCGGTGCCCGCCATACCAAATGTTATGGTCCTGTTTGACGACACGGCCAGCGGTATGCAAACGGATATCCTGACCAATGACACCGTCGATGCCGGCCAGGATGGATCTGAAGGTAAATACATCTACAGCAATGACATCAAGACGTGGATCATGCCGTACAAGGGTGGCAACAAAAATGATTATGCACCTGATGAAGCGACGGACCCGGGCAATGGCTTGTGGCGACTGCGCAATTCGGAGTACAACAAGCTGTATTACAATCCAACGACCACCTATTCGCCCTGGGCAGGGCTCGATTCCGATGCCCTGGAATATACGGATGTCGACCCGACCGACGCGCCGGACAACCCGTACAGTGCTGGCAGGAACTACGATCTGACGGGCACCCATAGCCTGGGCGGTGGTGGTGGTGGTGGCGGCAAGGGCAGTGGCGGGGGTTCCACGAGTTCCAGTTCCAGTTCCAGTTCGAGCTCGAGTTCGAGTTCCAGTAGCTCGTCATCCAGCAGCTCCGGTGGCGGGAGTTCGTCGTCCAGTTCCAGCTCCAGTTCGTCGAGCAGTTCGTCCAGTTCGAGCTCCAGTTCCAGTAGTGGCGGCGGCGGTGGCGGTGGCATCAACATCAACTATTACTGGACCTGGACAGACTCGGACACAGATGAGTATGTCGATATTTCCGAGAAGGGCACCAAAGTCGACATCACGCCGGGTAATGCGCCTTTCGATGGCGGGCCGAATCGTACCGACTGTACCGATCATGCAGACGCGCCCAACTCATGTACCTATGACGAAGAGATCCAGAATTTTGCCAACTGGTACAGCTACTACCGAAGTCGGGGGCTGACGGCAAAGGGTGGGCTGGGCCAGGTCATTGCAGAGTCTGAGGACCTCAGGGTGGGCTTTTCTGAATTCAATGGCCAGAGCAACGTCATTGGTGTTGGCGAACTCAATGAATCGGAACTCACGGGGCACAAGGCAGACCTCCTTGAAAAGCTCTATGCCACAGCAGACAGCTCCGGGAATAACAATATGCGTACGGCACTGCAACGTACCGGTAACTACTTCGCCTGTGAAAGCCAGGCCATCGTCAATGAGGCCCAGAACAAGGACCCCGGAGATGCGGGTTGTCCGGTGCTCGGCGCACCGACCGGAAATTGTCAGCACAACTTCGCACTCGTTATCTCGGCTGGTTTCTGGGGTGGTACAACCCCCGGTGTAGAGGCAGATTCTGGCAGTGGCGCTGATGCGGATGACACGGAATTCGATGGCGGCCGATATAGCGATACCACCGATGATACGCTTGCAGACGTGGCCATGTATTTCTACGAGCGTGACCTGCACCCCGACCTTGATGACGAGGTCCCGACCAGTCAGAGGGATATCGATGGCGTGCTCGAGGCCAATCTGGCGGCAGCATTTGGTGGAGATGACGGCCTGCAGGAAACCATGCATCAGCACATGAAGACCTACGTGATTGGGTTCGGCGCCCAGGGTGACATCACCTTTACCCAGGCAGAAGCACTGGCGGCAGACTATGATGCGGAAACGGCCGATTTCTGGGGTGACCCCGAGATGTCCGATAACGACAAGCTGAACGATCTGGTTCACGCGGCTCTGAACGGTCGTGGTGCCTATCTGGATGCGGGCAATCCCACGGAACTCAATACGGCGTTGACCGCTGCATTTGAGGAATTCTCTACCTTCATCGGTACGGCCACCGCGGTAGCCTCGAACGCGGAAGAGATTCTGGTGGGTTCACTGATCTATCGCGCCTCCTATAACGTTTCAGATGGCACCGGCGAGCTGATCGCACAAAATATCTCGATTGATAGCGATGGCCTCATCGAACTCGGTGACGTTGAATGGAGCGCTGCCGAGGAACTCGATGCGGTGACCTATGATACCCGGACGATCTTCACCTGGGACCCTGACGGGTTCGGCGGCATCCCGTTCAGGTACGATAATCTGAACGATGACCAGCGAGTGGCGATGGCCGATGTTGAAGGCCTCGGCGATGCCGGTTTTGAAGCGGAGGTCACCAAGCACATCAATTACTTCCGTGGAGACGCGTCCAATGAACGCCCCGCCGGAAATCTGCGTGAGCGTCCGGCTGTAGAAGGCCGCATGGGCGACATCGTCAACTCGACCCCCACGTTCTACGGGCCACCCAGTCGAACGCGGCGTACCGGGCTGCAGTTCCCGCAGGCGTCGGGATTTACCTATCCGGAGTTCATCACAGCGAACAAGGACCGTCAGGAAATTGTCTACGTCGCGGCGAATGACGGCATGCTGCACGCATTCAATGCCGGCAATGGGGTGGAAGAATGGGCGTTTGTTCCGAATGCGACGATTCAGGGCACGTATAACAATCGTCTCAAGGGTTTGCTCAATTTCAATTACCTTCACGAGTATCTCCATGACATGACCCCCGCCATTGAAGACGTGTTCATTGATACCAGTGGAATGCAGTCATCGGTGGTTCGAAATTGGGCGACCGTGGTGGTGGGTTCTCTCGGCGCCGGTGGCAAGGGTCTGTATATGCTGGACATCACTGACCCGGCACCTGGCGGCGGCTTGACGGAGGCCAATACGTCGGCCATATCCGACATGGTGCTGTGGGAGTTTACGGACCTCGATGATACTTACCCCACCTGTGAACGGCCGACAGTGGACAGTTGTACCCAGGACCAGGCGCTGATCGACGGTGCAGGTGATCAGCTGGTGGATACGGCGCTATCACCCGTTGAACCCTATCGGGACCTCGGTTTCACGCTGAGTGAGCCGACCATTGCCCTTAGTAATCTGACCCACTCTGATGGTGAGCACGAATGGGTCGTGGTGTTCGGTAATGGCTACAACAGCAGTTCTGGCCGTGCCAAACTCTATGTGTTGCGAGCAGAGCGCGGCATCGATGGCGATTGGTGCCATCCGGATGATGTCTATGATGGTAACGAGCCTCTTGGTGACGCGTGGAACCACGCCCAGGAAGGCAGCCTCGCAACTTGCACCGGCGGTGCGGACTTTATCAAGATCGAGGTCGCGGGCCCGATCGCCGATCCCTACGATGGCAACAATGACGGCGACTTCCTGGATGTAGAGGATGACCCGGACCGGGTCCGCTCCAACGGGCTTGGGTCTCCGCGCGCCATCGACATTGACCGCGATGGTACGATGGATTACGTCTATGCCGGGGATCGTTTTGGTAACCTCTATCGATTTGATTTGACGTCTGATGACATGGATGACTGGACGGGTGAGGTCATCTTCCAGGCTTACTATGAAGAGGACGGAATTGATACCAATGGCAATGGCCTGACCGATGATGTGTACTCACAGCCCATCACCACGAGGCCATTCGCGGTCACTCACCCGACGGCAACGGCGGGAGCAGACTGTGATCCGGACCCTGATCCTTCAGAATTCAGCCCCTGTGGCGGCTTCATCATCATTTTCGCCACCGGCAGCTATCTGTACGAGGATGACTCGACGGATCAGACGGTGTCATCAATTTACGGTATCTGGGAGCGCTTCCAGTCCGGTGCCGCGAATCTGATTACCAAGGATGACCTCGTTGAACAGGAATACAGTTTTATCGATGCAGACCAGTTAGTCCGGACGCTGTCCAGCAATGAAGTGGATTATTCCCTGCAGGACGATGAGACCTCCAGTGACAAAGGCTATTACATCGACCTGGACACCCCGGGATACACAGATGCCACATCGATCCCGTTTGCTGGAGAGAAAGCCATCCGGAACATCCAGGGGTTCGCCGGGGTCGTCTTCGTGAACAGCGTCATTCCGAGGAGTGAGAGCAGTTGTACCAATGAGGCAGGTGGTGCACAGAATGCCTTCTGCCCGGGTACTGGTGGTCTGGACTGCGCTGAGGGTTCGCCGGTCTTCGATATCAATAACGATGGTGTGTTTGATGAGGATGACCTGAATGACGATGGCAGCGTTCCGGCCAGCCTGACGATTGAAGATGGCACCCCCACGGATTCGACCTTCATTGGTCGTAGCCGAATCACCCAGCTAAGTGACCAGACATTTCAGAGCACGCTGATCAATCCGGCGACGACAGAAAGTACGGGCAGGCTGTCATGGAAGCAACTGGACTCGACGGAGTGATGGGGGCTGATATGAAAATCATTCGAAGAGGCGCGTTGTGGTGTTGCTTTATTCTTCTGTCCAGCGTCTCGTTCGGCGCGGCCATTGAGTACGATCATCTCAAGTGGGTGGAGCAAGAGGGGGTTATCCGTAGCATCGACTGGTCGACCCGAACCGCAGTCATCAGTGGTTATCGATATACCTTTGGTCATTCATCCGGGTTGGATCAGCCACCGGTTGAATTGCTGCAGACGCGACGTGGCGTCTACGAGATGTTGCAGGTCGGAATGAAGGTGCAGTTCCATTTCGTGGTGGTTCCGGGTACCTATCGGCGGGTGCTCTATTTGCGTCAACTCCGAGATGACGCCTGGTTAGACAATGACGAGTTGCCGGACGCGCATCCACCGCTCCGCTAAGCAGGAGCCCAGGCGCCAGCCTGGACGAGCCCTGGTGTTTAGGGAATGCTGGTTAACAACGAAGCGGATCTCCATTTCGGTCTTCGACAATACCATCATTGTTGGTGTCATAGGATTTGCGGACGCGGCCCTGTAGATTGACGACCACCTGTCTTGAATACCTGGGTTCCCTGGTTGCATTGCAGTACACGAAGTTTCCGTTCTGGAAGTTGGTGTAGCCGGTCGACCGGATCTGCAGAAACTGACGATTGCCGAACGAGCGCCACTTGATCGTCGAGCCTTGGTAGGGATAAGGGAGTCTGAGCAATCGATGATCGCCCTGGTCCAGCTTTCGATTACTGTTCCTGTCGGTAAAGATCAGAACGCCATCGTGCCACTTCCCACCACAATGTTCACCGTCGAGACTGGGACATAAGGTGGTCGTTGCGCCGTGTATGATGGCAGCCTGGCGGGTAAAACGGACTGCACGGATAATCCAGTTCATGGCGTGTGCCGCCTGGTTTCGTTCGGAAAACCCTCTGAACGAAGGGGCGGCGGCGCCAATCATGATTGCAGCAATCGCCAGTACGACCAACACTTCGATCAGCGATATACCAGACTCCGAAGTTCGCACTTGTCCCTCTCCCGTGCCTACTCAGGGAGAAGATTACGCGGCCCCGGGTCCTGTCGCGTTGGCTGGCATCTCGCGTTCGTGTAGGAGAAAGACTATTCCAGATTGAGTTTTTTGAGCTTATATCGGAGTGCTCTGAGGGTGATTCCCAACTTTTTTGCAGCTGCGGTCCTGTTCCATCGTGTCGCATCCAACGCGGTCACAATGGCGTTCTTTTCCACATCCTCCAGATAGGACTCCAGCGAGTCGACGTCGCTGTCGGGGCTCAGTGCATCATTGTCCTGGCCGGACCAATTGTCGTCATTGTCACGATCATCATCATCGCCATCATCACGATCATCATCACCGGACATTGCGGAGTGACCATCAGGTTGGGGCGATTCAGGATGGGCGACGCCTTGGCTGCTTGAAGTGATGTGAAGATCTTCTGGCTTGATGATACTACCCCCACTCAGGGTCAGGGCGCGCTCAAGAATGTTCTGCAGTTCCCGGACATTTCCCGGAAACGGGTAGTCGATGAGCTTTTCCATGGCCTCTTTGCTGATTTCGGGTACTGCTACCCCGTAGTCTTCGGCCACACGGTTCAGAAGCTCTGCTGCGAGCAGAGGGATGTCGTCCCGACGCTCTCGCAGGCTGGGGACCTTGAGTTCGATGACATTGATTCGATAATAAAGATCCTGACGGAAGTTCCCCGCTTTCACCTCGCCAGCGAGATTCTTGTGGGTTGCGCTGAGTATCCTGACATCGACGGGGATCTCCTTTTGCCCTCCGATAGGCCGAATCGCCTTCTCCTGGATACCACGCAAGAGCTTGACCTGCATGGCAAGCGGCAGGTCGGCTACTTCATCCAGGAAAAGGGTTCCGCCACTGGCAGCTTGAAATAGCCCTTCCTTGTCAGCGACTGCCCCGGTAAAACTTCCTTTGGTGTGCCCGAAGAACTCGCTTTCCATCAATTCAGTCGGGATTGCGCCGCAGTTGACCGGAACGAACAGGCCACTGGCGTGAGGGCCCTGATCGTGGATAAGCCTTGCGACGAGTTCCTTGCCACTACCAGACTCACCGCTGATATAGATGGGGGCCTGGCTGCGTGCAAGCTTGGTAATTTGCCGTCGAAGTTGCTCCATGCCTGGCGTCTCGCCTAGCAGTTCCTGAGCAGTGCCTTCTCCCTTACTGTCGAATGGCTTCAGGTTGAGCGCGGTATCGACCAGGTTTCTGAGTTGTTCGAGGTTCACAGGTTTTGAGACGAAGTCGAACGCCCCGGCTTTCAAGGCATCGACCGCAGACTCCATATTCCCATGGGCCGTAATCATGGCGACAGGGATGTGTGGGTAGTGGGTTTGAATGTGCTGCACCAGTTCAATACCGTTACCATCAGGCAGACGCATATCAGTCAGGCAGAAATCAAAGGACTCATCCTTGAGTAATGTTTTTGCCTTGCCGACATCCTCGGCACTTCTGGTGTCGACGCCCATTCTTCCAAGGGTGATTTCGATAAGCTCTCTGATATCGGGTTCGTCATCGACCACCAGTGCACGCTTCCGTGTCATCGTCCTTTACTCCCTATTGCTCAGTATTGCTCCCTGCTGTGATTCCGATTCACGAAATGAGATTCGAAAATTACCGCCACCTGATGGGGCTCGTGAGTAGGACAAATGGGCATCATTGGCCTCACATAATTCCCTTGACAGATACAGCCCCAGACCAGTTCCCATGGTCTCGGTGGTATAGAACGGTTCGAACAGGTTTGCAACGGCCTCTTCATCAACGCCTTCGCCGAAATCGACCACCTCCAGAAATGGGCCTTCGGTCACCTTGTCCATGCCGATGGTCAGACGCAGACGCGCCTCCCCGGTCTTTTTCTTGCTGTATCGTAGTCCGTTCTGGCAGAGATTACCAAGCACCTGTGACAGGTGAAGTGGGTCGACATACACTGTTATCGCAGCTTCGATGAATACGGTTTCGATGTGAACTTCATCCCTCTGGCCTGCGGTAAACTCATCAATGAATGTAGGAATCCAGACCTCGAGCTTCAGTTCCCGTGGTTCTGCACTTTTTCGACGAGACATCTGCAGTACGTTCTCGATGACGTCATTCATGCGGATGCTATGGTTCTGGATGATCTCTGCCAGCCGCTGGTCGCCCGAGTCCAGATGAGTGGACTCTCCGAGTAGTTGGGCGGCATGGCTGATGGCCCCCAGAGGGTTTCTGATTTCGTGTGCGATGGTTGCGGACAATCTGCCCAGTGATGCCAGTTTCAGTTGCTGGGCCTGCCGCTGGACTTCAGTGGCATCTTCCAGAAAGATCAGCGTATCTGCCTGAGGCGACGGTGTTCGCAATTCCGAGAAACTGGCGATGATCTCCGGGCCGGTCTCATAGAGAGAGAAATTTGCCACCGACTCATGGGGGTCGCTCCTCCAATCCTCAACTCTACTCAAGAGTGCAACAGGGAGTTTCTCGACCGGACTGTGAGCGTCACCCCCCTGCGACAACTGTAACAATCGTTCAGCGGCGTTGTTGATCATCCTTGGATGCTCCGCGCCGTCGATGACAACAACACCTGTTCGCATTCGGTCAATGATCAGTTGGTTGACTTGCTCCAGCGTGAAGACTTCTGTCTGGCGCGCTCGCAGTTGTTGGGAGAGCGTCTGGAACAAAATGTTTGTGACGAAATAAACGATGCCCAGCAGGCCGGCCTGAAAAAAACTCTGAGTGTCATTCTGGTCCAGAAAGAACAGATAGAACTCATCATAAATCGTGAGTATGAATGCGATTGCAGGAAGTACAGTTGATACTCGACCGGCGATCAGCCCTCCGCCGAAGGCGAGCGTAAAGATGATGAAGTTACCGAGTCCCGAACTGACGCCGCCGCTGGCCGACATGAGCAGAGTCAATGCGACGATATCGCCGATCAAAATAATGAAGGAGGGGGCTGTCTTTGACAACGTCTCGGCGCTCACGAGTATCGTCGTGATCCCTATTAGAGCATTGACGATGATGTAACAGATAACAGTAGTACGAAACAAATCCGGATTGACGTTGCCGACGAACTCCCGAAACGCAACGTTAAAAATGTCCAGGAACAGAAACAGGAACAGGAATGAGAGCAGTATCCGGTATATGTTGTAGACCCTGAGAATGCTTGAGCGTTGAAGGCCCTGAATTTGCTCAAGCTGATTCGTTAGCGGGGCCACGGTCGTGTGGACTAACCCAGCAGGCCAAACGAGATGATATTGATCCAGGACCTTCTCGAGCCTCGATCAGGCTGAGTGGGCCTGAAATTTCCCTTTCGGTCCAGCGAGGTGTGCTTTGGAAAGTTTGTCGTGAGCAGCAGCAATGCATCTCCTGCCAGGTCGGGCATGTCGAGAAGCCGGTAGGCCTGAACCATGATAGCGAGTGCGTCTGGCACCGCTGTGGTTTCCTGAAAGTTCTCCAGGACATAGCGGCCCCGGTTTGCAGCGGCGATATAGGCCCCTCGCCCGATATAGTATCGAGCGACATGGATCTCGGCCTCTGCCAGCAAGTTCTTGAGGTATTTCATCTTCCGCTGGGCGTCAGGAGCATACTGGCTGTCCGGAAACCGGCGGATTAGCTGAGCGAAATCATCGAACGAGTCTCTCGCCGCGCCGGGGTCTCTCCTCGATGGGTCGATAGGGAATATCTGGGACAGAAAGTTCTCGTCTTCTTCAAACGAGGCCATAGCCTTTAGATAATAGGCGTAGTCTACATTGGGATGGCTGGGGTGAAGTCGAATGAAACGGTCGGCGGCTGTTCTCGCGGCTTCGGGCTGGGCACTCCTGTAGTAGGCATAGATGATCTCGAGCTGTGCCTGTTCAGCGTAGCGACCAAATGGAAATCTGGCCTCCAGCAATTGTAGTCGGGTCACTGCGTCGTCGTAATTCCCGGAACGCAGGCTGCCCTGGGCGGTACGATAGAGTGCGAGTTCGGTCGCCTCAGCGTCGTTCTCAGCCGGGTCACTATTACAACCGGTGAGCGCCAGAACAACGGCTCCGATCATCAGCATTTGGCGCATGGATTGTCTGCCCTTGTGTGTGTTTAAGGGTTAGGGAACCCCTGGTTCAGGTCCTCTTCCGCAGTCGAGCGTTAGAAGTGTACCCAAAACAACGATTGAGGCGTCTTCGCGATTTGCGGTCGCCTCCGCCTTGCGCTCATCAAAAAAACAATTAATCAGAGCTTCCCCAGGTGTATGAAAGGTCAAGTGCTTGAAAAGCAGGCTATTTAACCATAGCCTCTGCGTGGACCCAAACGGTCTGTACGCTAAAGTGGCACGAGCATATGATGATTAGAATCCAGCGTCAGTCAATTGTTCCGCAATCGCTGGCGCTCAGGCGATTTGATCAGATCGCGACCAGCCTGTTCCCGGAATTTTCAAGAAACCGAATTCAGCAATGGATAAAGAGCGGGCAACTGCTTGTCGACGGCCTGGTCCTTCGGCCAAGTGACAAACTCGAGGGTCGAGAGGTGCTCATGCTTAATGCAGAGAGTGAACCACTCGATGTCGCTCCGGAGCCGATGGACATTGATGTGGTCTACGAGGATGCGGCCATTTTGATCATCAACAAGCCAGCGGGTCTGGTGGTTCATCCGGGCGCCGGAAACTGGTCAGGTACGTTGCTCAATGGCCTGCTGGCCAAAGAGCCGAATCTCGCGGCGATTCCACGAGGTGGGATCGTACATCGTTTGGACAAGGGCACTACAGGATTGATGGTGGTCGCGAGGACTCTTGAGGCTCAGGCATCGTTGGTGGACCAGTTGCAGCGCCGGAGTATGAAGCGAGTCTATGAAGCAGTTGTAGTGGGTCGGCCCGAACAACGGGGCACCGTGAATGCACCCATCGGTCGACACCCTCAGGTTCGAACTCGAATGGCAGTTCGTCCTGAAGGAGTGCAGGGTGCCAAAGCTGCGATCACGCATTTTACCGTCAACGCCTGGTTCGACAGACACAGCCATCTGACGGTATCGCTTGAAACGGGACGGACACACCAGATCAGAGTCCATATGCGTCACCTTGGTTTTCCGTTGCTTGGCGATTCGACCTATGGTGCTCCGGTTATTCTTCCTCAGGGCCTTGGCCGGGCCGAACAGCAGCTACTGGCTGACTTCGACCGTCCGGCTCTCCATGCACGACGGTTGACGCTGGATCATCCGATAACAGGCGAAACCATGTCCTGGCAGACACCCATCCCGAAAGATTTCGCAGAGCTTCTGTGTGCATTAGGTGGTGTGTGACGCCCCACGCATCTGTTGTGCCTGGGCGTTCCGGCATAACGATGGCGTGCCGAACGCGGCGCTTCGACCCGGGCTTTCGTAGAAGTTCACTGATACGGGGTGCCGGCGTGAGCACTTTCTTGAAGGCTACGGCGTGCCTGAGTTTGGCACGCTCAGGGATTCCATGGAAGTTCTGGCCGCACGCTGTGCCGTCCGGAAAACTCCGCAGCACGACTACGATGTCCCAGAGTCGGGCACGTTCAGGGCTGCTCGATTGATTGGGAAGCGATTAAACGGGCCCGGCTCGTCGGATTGTTGGACGATACGAGATCATCCTGGCTTGCAATTGTCCCTGATGAGTGCCCTGGCCTCGTCGTTTCTTTGTTGTTTCTCATCGTCAGTGAGGAAACGCTCTTCGCCATTTGCCTCCCGAATCTTGATGCGGGAGTACGACTCAAGCCTTGCCAGATTCTGTTTGCCGATTCGGCAGTTGTCGGCTTTGATCTTGTCAAGTTCTGCCTGAATCGCCGCACGTTCATCGGCTGCGGCTGCGTCCGGGTCTATCTCCTGGCCCCCCGCGCTGGCGGCAGTGGTTTGCCCGGGAAGGGTTTGCTCAGGAAAAGCCTGAGGTTGGGGCGCGGCACTGCTCTCCGGGAGCCGTCGGCCAAATCGATGGGTTGGCTGGACGTGCTCGACATCATAGCCTTTTGGGCTGCGCTCCGAATAGTTGGTCACTCCGTTTTCATCGATCCATGTATAGTACTCGGTCTCCGCCAGTGCAGCAGATGCAAGCACCCACAGCAGCGACATGATCAGGGTGGCTGTGTTCCGGCGTCCGTTCAGAATGTGTGCGGACTGCGGTCGCCTCTTCAGGACCTGCTCACTCATTGGTCGTTTACTCGGTGACTGATTACGCAGTGACATTAGCTTTAACTTCCGCATGTAACTCATCAGCATATAAGCGTATTTTAGGATTTTACGTCAAGGCTAAAGACATTTCGAGCGCTATTGCGCGATTGTCGTTCAGGTTCGGGTTCGTGAGGTTTGACTAGACTGCACGTATGTTTGAGAATGCTTCGCCCGGGCGGTGCCGGTCATGCAGGCTGACCGGGGCGGGTTGTTCATCTAAAGAGTTCGTCTGAAAGTTCATCGGAAACTGAAATCTAGAGGAAATGACGTGGAAATGCTGTCTGGAGCGGACATTCTGATCCGTAGCCTCCAGGAGGAGAACGTTGAACACGTTTTCGGCTATCCTGGTGGTGCCGTGCTTCATATCTATGATGCCCTGTTCAAGCAGAACAGGATTCAGCACCTGCTGGTGCGGCATGAGCAGGCTGCCACTCATATGGCAGATGGGTATGCCCGGGCGACCGGTCGGCCCGGGGTCGTACTGGTCACTTCCGGTCCTGGTGCCACGAATGCGATCACCGGTATTGCCACGGCCTACATGGACTCTATTCCGATGGTAATCATATCCGGACAGGTTCAAAGCCACCTGATCGGTACTGATTCTTTCCAGGAAACGGACATGGTGGGTATCTCCAGACCCATCGTCAAGCACAGCTTTCTGGTCAAGTCGGCTGAAGATATCGCCGAGGCCATCAAGAAGGCATTTTACATTGCCACGACCGGCAGGCCCGGTCCGGTTGTGGTGGATATTCCCAAGGACATCACCAACCCGATGGACCTGGTACCTTTTGAGTATCCTGAACAGCTGACCATGCGTTCGTACAATCCGGCAACCAGAGGCCATCCCAGGCAGATCAAGAAGGCTGTCGCGATGATGATGGCGGCCGAGCGGCCCATGATCTATGCCGGTGGAGGCGTGATTCAGGGCAATGCCAGCGAGCAACTCAGCCGGCTGACCAGAATGTTGGGCTTTCCCGTCACCCTTACGTTGATGGGGCTCGGTGCCTTCCCGGGTACGGACAAACAGTTTCTCGGCATGTTGGGTATGCACGGTACATTTGAGGCCAACAATGCCATGCACCACTGTGACCTGCTGCTGGCCATTGGTGCGCGCTTCGATGATCGCGTTACCAACACCATTTCAAAATTCTGTCCGCACGCCAGTATCATTCATGTTGATATCGATCCGGCGTCGATTTCAAAGAACGTCGTAGCGGATGTTCCCATTGTTGGCCCGGTGGAATGGGTCTTAAACGAGATGCTGACCGAGGTCGACGCGAAACTCCCGGAGCGGACTGACAAGCAGCAGCGCATGCTAAAAGAATGGTGGGCGCAGATCGAGGGATGGCGACGCCAGGAGTGCCTAAAGGTGGTCCCCAGCAAGGATGGCAAAACCATCAAGCCTCAGCAGGTGATCCAGGCCCTGTATCGGCATACCGAAGGCAAGGCGATTGTTACCTCGGACGTTGGTCAGCATCAGATGTTTGCTGCACAGTATTACGCCTTTGACAAGCCGCGTAAGTGGATCAACTCTGGTGGGCTTGGCACCATGGGGTTTGGGTTACCCGCCGCGATGGGGATTCAGATTGCCTATCCGCAGGAGCAGGTGGTCTGTGTAACGGGTGAGGGGAGTATTCAGATGAACATCCAGGAGTTGTCGACCTGTTCCCAGTACGGTTTGCCGATCAAGATCATCAATGTCAACAACCGCGCCCTGGGCATGGTCAAACAATGGCAGGATATGCAGTATGAGGGCAGGCACTCCCATAGCTACATGGATTCACTGCCAGACTTCATCGGATTGGCGGAGGCGTATGGTCACGTGGGTTTTCAGGTGACCGAACTGTCTCAACTGGATGATGTACTGGAACGGGCACTGGCCATGACTGACCGGCTCGTCTTCGTGGATGTGCTGGTGGACCCCGAGGAGCACGTGTATCCGATGCATGTGGCACCCAATGGGTCCATGCGCGACATGTGGTTGAAGAAAGGAGTCCGTACCTGATGCGTAGAATCGTATCGCTCCTGCTGGAAAACGAATCGGGTGCTCTGTCCAGGGTCATCGGCCTGTTTGCCCAGCGTGGCTACAACATCGAGACACTCACCGTCGCTCCGACGGAAGATCGAACGTTGTCGCGGCTGACGCTGACCACACAGGCTTCTGATGATCAGATCGAGCAGATTACGAAGCAACTGAACAAGCTGATAGAGGTCGTAAAACTGGTTGACCTGACCGAAGGTGAACATGTGGAGCGTGAGCTGATGCTCATCAAGGTCAGGGCAGGGCCGGAGCGTGCTGAGGTCAAGCGAACGGCAGATATATTTCGTGGTCAAATCGTTGATGTGTCGCCTGACACGTATACGATTCAACTGGCCGGAACCTCGGAAAAACTCGATGCTTTCATCAGGGCGCTGGCGGTCACAGCAGTCCTGGAGGTGGTGCGAACCGGCGTATCCGGGGTTTCCAGGGGAGATCGAATCCTGGCCATCTAAGCACTATTGGCAGCACGGATCGACAGACGAGCCCGAAGACAGATGGGAATGACAGTCGGCTCGATTGCGCAAATTTGTTTTGTTGCCGTTGTCATAGTACGTTGTTGTGGCAGGTTGTCCTGACAGGTTGTCATAGCAGCCATGGGCGTGCCTGTATTGGGCACGCCGGAAGGCCATGAGCGCGCCCGTGTTATGGACGCCGTTGTCGTGGGCAAGTATACCGGCCGACGCAGTGTGGGACCGGAACTTCCATGAAACGTTGTCATGACCCCGTTGTCACAGTACATCAGTTCGGGTTCCGGCCCGTCCGGAGGTAACATGGAAGGCAATGAACAAGGCAAGAGCAGTGAGGGGCCCGAAGAGGTTGTGACTTCTCTGACCGAACGAAGAGGTCTCGCCAAGGGTATTTACCTGCTACCCAATCTCATTACCACAGGTGCGCTGTTTTCAGGCTTTTACGCGATCATTGCAGCGACCAAGGGCTCGCTCGAAAGTGCCGCGATCGCGGTCGTGATTGCCGGCTTTCTTGATTCTCTGGATGGTCGCATCGCGCGAATGACCAATACCCAGAGCGAATTTGGTGTTCAGTACGACAGTCTGTCTGACCTGGTGGCTTTCGGCGTTGCGCCAGCGGTCATTATGTACAGTTGGGTCCTGGCTGATCTCGGGAAACTGGGTTGGATGATTGCGTTCCTCTACATGGCGTGTACCGCGTTACGCCTCGCCCGTTTCAATACGGCGCCTGATAGCAAGATCTTTGTGGGCCTGGCGAGTCCGGCGGCGGCTGGCTTGCTGGCGACACTGGTGTGGACCTGGGTCGATAACCTGGACCCGAGCGCTGGAATACAGGTCTCGGTCGGTTTGGCCATTCTGGTCACCGTGGTCGCGTTGTTGATGGTCAGCAACATTCGCTACTACAGTCCCAAGAACATCAACCTGAAGGGCAGTGTGCCCTTCTTCTACATGCTCGCGGTCGTCATCCTGTTCGTGGTCGTGGCAATCTACCCGCCCGGCGTGTTGTTGTGTATTGGTCTGATCTACGGGGCGTCCGGCCCCATACAGGCATTGGTCAAGCGCCTCGCGAAGCGCCGAGAACTACCCAGCGACTGACAGGTCAGTGACCGGCCAGCGACGCCCGATAGGCGTTGCCGGGCGGGTCCATCGGTGCCCCACCGGAACATTCAGAAATCCCTTGATAATGCCTGCCTGTTCCAGCACAATGGCGCTCCCTTGCAGGGCACCCATGGATGGGCGGGTTTGATCACGAAACTGAACAGACCCTGGGCCAGATCGACAGGATAGTTGAGCAGATGGAATCAACGATTTTTTACTGATTTTGTTTGCATGGGCCTTGTATTGGATGGCCGCAAGCGTATAATGCCGCCCCTCGATTGATGATCGAGTCGAAACAGGAAGCGCGGCCTCGGCCGGTTTTGGAAGGCGTTTCGAGAGGCGCGATTTTGCGCCCACCGGGAGTTTCAACACATTGATCCACGCTGAGAATAATTGGCGCGGGGATTTTTGCGCCCCGGTATGCTCTTTAACAACTTGGAAGCAAGCAATAGGTGTGGGTACTTGTTAGTTGAATGTAGTGATATTCAACAACAAGTTACCGACAATTTATTGAGTGATTACTTACTAAATAACGGTAATTTTGCGTTGAGCTATGGTGGAGCTTGTCCGAAAGGGCACGCATATCGGGTGCAAGAGGTTTGCATGCAAACATCGAACACCCGGGACGGTCGTCAGACCACCACCTGGTAAAAGATCTGCGAACTTAATTCGCAACTGTGACCTGAGCAAGCCTCAAAAGGGCGCCTATCTTCATTGAAGATGGCACGCGAGGGAATCAGGAAGACTTCAATATAAATTGAAGAGTTTGATCATGGCTCAGATTGAACGTTGGCGGCAGGCCTAACACATGCAAGTCGAACGGTAACAGCGGAGCTTGCTCCGGCTGACGAGTGGCGGACGGGTGAGTAACGCGTAGGAATCTACCCAGTAGCGGGGGATAGCCCGGGGAAACCCGGATTAATACCGCATACGCCCCATGGGGGAAAGAGGGCCTCTTCTTGAAAGCTCTCACTATTGGAGGAGCCTGCGTTGGATTAGCTAGTTGGTGGGGTAAAGGCCTACCAAGGCGACGATCCATAGCTGGTCTGAGAGGACGACCAGCCACACTGGAACTGAGACACGGTCCAGACTCCTACGGGAGGCAGCAGTCAGGAATATTGTGCAATGGGGGAAACCCTGACACAGCCATGCCGCGTGTGTGAAGAAGGCCCTAGGGTTGTAAAGCACTTTCAGTAGGGAGGAACTAGCAGGGTTAATACCTCTGTGAAATGACGTTACCTACAGAAGAAGATCCGGCTAACTCCGTGCCAGCAGCCGCGGTAATACGGAGGGATCGAACGTTAATCGGAATTACTGGGCGTAAAGCGCGCGTAGGTGGTTTGTTAAGTGGGATGTGAAAGCCCCGGGCTTAACCTGGGAACTGCATTCCAAACTGACAAACTAGAGTACGATAGAGGGGGGTAGAATTCAGAGTGTAGCGGTGAAATGCGTAGATATTCTGAGGAATACCGGTGGCGAAGGCGGCCCCCTGGATTGATACTGACACTGAGGTGCGAAAGCGTGGGGAGCAAACAGGATTAGATACCCTGGTAGTCCACGCCGT
>JAQBUI010000011.1 GCA_027624035.1 Pseudomonadota bacterium
TCAACGATACGCCGCGCCACCCGCTTCTCTGGGAAGCGAAACTGACGAAAAACTACTTGTTATCGTCGTCTTTGACCTCTTCAAATTCCGCATCCACCGCATCGGAATCCGCGCTGGACGATGCATCGCCCGCACCGGCACCATCGGCAGCCTGCGCCTGGTCGGCGTACATCTTCTGGGCCAGAGTGGAAGAGACTTCCGTCAGCTTCTGGGTCTTGGCCTCAATCTCGGCCTTGTCACCCTTCTTCATGGCCGCCTCGAGGTCACTGATCGCTTCCTCAATGGTCGCCTTTTCTTCATCAGATACCTTGTCGCCGGCTTCCTCTATCGTCTTGCGGGTTGCGTGAATCATGCTGTCGGCGGTGTTGCGAGCCGTAATGAGTTCTTCGAACTTACGATCCTCCTCAGCATGGGACTCGGCATCCGCCACCATCTTGTCGATCTCCGCTTCCGTCAGCCCGCTGGAAGCCTTGATCACAATCGACTGCTCTTTGCCAGTGGCCTTGTCCTTGGCCGACACATTCAGAATGCCATTGGCATCAAGATCGAAGCTGACTTCAATCTGAGGCGTACCTCTCGGCGAGGGCGGAATGTCCGAGAGGTCGAATCGACCGAGGGATTTGTTCTGGCCAGCCTGTTTGCGCTCACCCTGCAGGACGTGAATCGTCACCGCGGGCTGATTGTCTTCAGCGGTCGAGAACACCTGGGCCTTCTTCGTCGGGATCGTGGTGTTCTTTTCGATCAGCGTACTCATGACCCCGCCCATGGTCTCAATACCCAGTGAGAGCGGTGTCACGTCCAGCAACAGGACATCCTTGACATCCCCGGACAGTACTGCGGCCTGAATGGCTGCACCGAGTGCAACGGCCTCATCAGGGTTCACATCCTTGCGGGGATCCTTGCCAAAAAACTCTCGCACCTTTCGCTGCACCATTGGCATTCGGGTCTGACCGCCCACCAGAATGATGTCGTTGACGTCAGATACGCCAACATCCGCGTCCTTGAGGGCGGTGCGAACAGGCTCCAGGGTGCGGTCCACCAGATCCTCCACCAGCGATTCCAGCTTTGCCTGGGTCACCTTGATGACCAGGTGCTTCGGGCCGGACTTGTCAGCCGTGATGTACGGCAGGTTGACCTCGGTCTGGGTACTGCTGGAGAGCTCAATTTTGGCTTTCTCGGCCGCTTCCTTGAGCCTCTGGAGCGCGAGCGGATCGCTGTGCAGGTCCATCCCGTGTTCCTTCTTGAACTGGTCGGCAAGGTAGTCAATCAGGCGAAGGTCAAAGTCCTCTCCACCCAGGAAGGTGTCACCGTTGGTGGACAGTACTTCGAATTGTTTTTCACCGTCGACGTCCGCGATCTCAATGATGGAGATATCAAACGTTCCACCACCCAGATCAAACACGGCGATCGTTGAGTCACCGGAAGAACGATCCATCCCGTAGGCGAGTGCCGCCGCCGTCGGCTCGTTGATGATCCGCTTGACCTCCAGGCCCGCGATTCGGCCCGCGTCCTTGGTCGCCTGCCGCTGGGAATCGTTGAAATAGGCGGGAACCGTGATCACGGCTTCAGTCACTTCCTCGCCAAGATAGTCCTCGGCGGTCTTTTTCATCTTCTTGAGCACCTGTGCGGAGACCTGCGGAGGCGCCATCTTCTTGCCTTTTACTTCGACCCAGGCATCGCCGTTGTCCGCCTTGGCAATCTTGTAAGGCACCATCTTGATATCTCGCTGCACGACTTCGTCGTCAAACTGACGCCCGATCAATCGCTTGACTGCAAACAGCGTGTTCTGAGGGTTGGTGACTGCCTGCCGCTTGGCAGACTGGCCAACCAGGATCTCATCATCATCGGCATAGCCGACAACCGACGGCGTGGTCCGATCGCCTTCTGAATTCTCGATGATCCTTGGACTCTTACCCTCCAACACTGCAACACACGAGTTGGTGGTTCCCAGATCAATACCAATTATCTTGCCCATCTAACGTTCTCCGTTCATTTCTGTGGTTTTCATCAAACCAATCTATGCATGACCTCTATATTGGCGCGAGCTCGCCAATTTCAAGAGTGCGATTCGGCTGCTGGTGCTTTTGAGACCATGACCATCGCCGGACGAACCACCCGACCATTGAGCTTGTAGCCCTTTTGGATAACGGCACACACCGAATTGGGTTCCATATCCGGATTCTCAACAGTCGAGATCGCCTGATGCTCGTTAGGGTCAAAAGGCGCACCTTCCGGGTCGACGACCTCGACGTTCTCCTTGGCTAGCAATTCCTGCAGCAGCTTGAAAGTCAGGCGTACACCTTCGATGACCGGGTCATCCTCGGTCTGGCTGGCTTCAAGTGCTTTTTCGAGACTGTCGACCACCGGCAGCAGGCCCACCAGCGTTCGCTCCACCGCAAACTTGTGCGCATTCTCAACGTCCCGCTCCGCCCGGCGACGCACATTCTGCATCTCTGCCTCCGCTCGAAGCGCCAGATCCTTGTACTTTTCGAGCTCAGCCATCGCGTTTTCCAGCGCCTCATCCACGGTCGGCTCACTGCCGGCATCACTCTCGGGTCCTTCTGACTGGCCTGTATCAGATGCCGCTGCTTCTGCCAGCGACGGGTCCTCGGTTTCAGACTGTTCTCTAGTTGTATCCTGTTCGGACATTCCAGCTTCTCCACTGCCTCACAATACCGTTCGGGCTATATGGGGATGATTGGAGAGTCCTTCAAGGGATGAAACACGAACCAGGCAGAGAAAACCTGACCTGAATGGGTCAAATACGACTTCTTGTCAGATTACCCATGGGATGCACAATGGGTAGTGAACGAGCGGTGAATACCTCAGCGCCGGGAGGAAGAGTCCATTGCGGCGCTCAAAACCCTGGCCGTCGCGTCCACAATCGGAATCACACGATCATAGGCCATCCGCGTCGGTCCGATCACGCCGAGAACGCCTATTTGTTCGCCATCAACCTGGTATGGGGCGGTGACCAGACTACATTCATCCAGCAGCTGGTAGCCGGATTCAGTGCCGATAAACAGCTGAACGCCCTCGGTGCAGATGCAGCGATCCAGCAGATGCAGAATGTCGCTCTTGAGTGAGAAAGCGCGGAACAGCTCCCGAATGTCCTCGAGGGCCTGATCCTGTGCCACTCCGATGAGGTTTTCCTGGCCCTTGACCACGAAATCGCTCTCATCCTCCTGACTGAATGCCTTCTCGGCCACCTCCAGCGCCGTTTCCATCAGCGAGTTCATGCTCTGCTGATCGTCACGCATGGAATTCACCAGACGGCCCCGGATTCGACTCAGAGACAGCCCGATGAACTGCTTGTTGATGAAGTTTGCCGCCTCCCGAAGGGCGATCTCATCGTAGGGGTCTTTGGTATAGATCACCCGGTTCTGGACCTCGTGATCATCCAGCACCAGGATCGCGAGCACTCGATTGTCATTCAACTTGAGAAATTCAACGTGTCGCAACTGGGTCTGATCACGACGTGGCAGCGTGACCAGGCCGGCCATGTGGGTGATCTCTGACAGCATGCCGGAAGCCGATTCCACCAGTTCCTGGGCCGACATATCGGGATCAAGATGGCGGGACAGATTCTCCAGATCCAGGCGGGCAAGGGGTTCTACCGTAATCAGACTGTCTACGAAGAAGCGATAACCGAGCGCGGTGGGAACCCTGCCTGCAGAAGTGTGGGGCGAGGCAACAAAGCCACGCTCCTCCAGATCTGCCATGATGTTGCGAACCGTCGCAGGACTGACAGGCATGGCTGACCGGTCAGACAGTGTCTTGGAACCGACCGGCTGACCATCTCTGATATAGGTCTCGACCAGCGCCTTGAGAAAGTACTGTGCTTTTTCGCCTAATCCGAGTGAAGATTCCATACCCGTACACGATACACCAGTTATCAGTGACCCCATGAACATAACTGCATTTTCGCAGCTATTCAACGATGCAACGAAACGATGTACGAAACGATTGATTGATACCACTGGAAACATTGGATCTGACGTCCCAACCGTCCGCCTGACAGGATCATCGCCCGCACTGTGCGAATACGTCGCTCGCCCGCTCTACGCCGCGTCAACAACGCACGGGCACGAGGGCAATGCAACGATTGCAGGACATGCCGTGAATTCAGTTTAATGGACCTGCTCCTTTTGCGGCGAAACCTATGCTCCGTCATCTGACCATACTCAATGTCACGCTGGTCCGCGATCTCGACCTCGAGTTCGAGCCCGGGATGACCGTGGTGACGGGCGAAACCGGTGCCGGCAAGTCAATCATGCTGGATGCCCTGTCGCTGGCACTCGGAAGCAGGGCAGACAGCAACATGCTGGCCGTCGATGCAGATCGGGCGGAAATCAACGCAACCTTTGAGTTGGGACATAACCAGCAGGCCCGCCAATGGTTGCGGGCCCGTGAGCTCGGTGAAGAGGAGGACTGTATCCTGCGCCGGGTCATCAATCGGGACGGCCGCTCCAGGGCGTTCATCAATGGTGTACCCAGCACGCTTGCCGATGTCAGCGAACTGGGCAGCCTGCTGGCCGATATCCACTCCCAGCACGAGCATCAATCCCTGCTCAAACCCGACACCCACCGACGGCTGCTGGATGAGTTCGGCTCACTGACGGGGCTTGCCGACGAAGTGGCCAGCCTATACGGCCGCCATCGTGAAGCGGCGACGGATCTGGCAAGGTTGACAGGCAATGCCCAGGAGGGAACCGCAAGGCTGCAATTACTGAGCTATCAGGCAGACGAACTCGAGGCGCTGGCCGTCACCGCGCAGGAAACCAGTGACCTTGAAGCAGAGCAGAAGCGGCTGACCAATGCAGAAGACATCACCACCAGCCTGCTTGCTGTCATTGATAGCTGTAGTGAGAATGAAGAGGTCAACGTCAGTGATCTGCTGCGTCAGTCGGTGGATCGTCTTGCCGCGATCGGAGACGATGCACTGGGACCGGTAATAGAACTCCTCGCGTCCAGCCGAATTCAGGTCGATGAGGCCATCGACGACCTGCAGCGTCTCTCGTCACACTATGAGGCTGACCCGGCGCGGCTCCGGGAGGTGGAATCAAGGCTGGACTCGATCTATGACATCGCTCGCAAGCATCGGGTCAGGCCAGAGGAACTTCCATCTCAACTGAACCGAATCAGCGAGGAAATTGAAGCGCTCGCTGGCATTGAGGATCGGGTCGAGCTACTGACTGCCGAACTCACCCGGCACGAGCAGGACTACCAGAAAGCAGCTGCCCGATTGAGCAGTGCACGACGGGATAGCGGGACCAGACTCGCCGCCGCTGTCACGGCAAGGCTCGGTGCTCTGGGCATGTCCGAGGCACGCCTGACCGTAGAAATGTCCCCGAGGGACGGGGCTGCACCCCACCCCCATGGCGGTGAGAGTGTGGAGTTTCGGGTCACGACAAACCCCAGGCAGCCAGCGCGAGCGCTCGCCAGGGTCGCTTCAGGGGGCGAGTTGTCCCGGCTTAGCCTGGCGATTCAGGTGGTCGCGGCCGATACCTCAGAGGTTCCGACGCTGGTCTTTGATGAAGTGGATGTGGGCATCGGCGGCGGCATCGCCGAGGTGGTCGGCGCCCAGCTTCGCGAACTCGGCCGCAAAGCCCAGATCATCTGCGTGACTCACCTGCCACAGGTGGCGGCCCAGGGGCATCATCACCTGCATGTCAGCAAGTCTACCTCGGCAGACGAGGCCAACACGCAAGTCAGGCGCCTGACCGATGACGACTCACGGATCGAAGAAATCTCCAGGATGCTGGGTGGACTGCGCCCGACAAAGCAATCTGTCGCGCACGCCAGACAGATGTTTGTGACCGGGCAGGATCCGAAACCAGCCTGAAGGCACGGACCGGTACTCCTTCAACAAGCGACAGAGCCAGCCGGAAAAAGCGCCTATCGCGCCTGACAACGGGCGCACAGGCCGTAAAGATTCAGGTTGTGGTCTGTCAGCTCGAACCCCAGGTTCGCCGCAATCTGGCGCTGTCGTGCCTCAATCTGATCATCATGAAACTCCGCCACCTTGCCACAGCGAACACAGACCATATGGTCGTGATGCTTGTCGGTCGCCAGTTCAAACACGGAATGGCCCTCGTCAAAGTGGTGCCGTATGACAAGGCCAGCTGCCTCAAACTGTGTCAGCACCCGATAGACGGTGGCAAGGCCAATCTCGAACTCATTGGCGATCAGCCGCTTGTAGACGTCCTCTGCGCTCAGGTGATGTACCGATGAACTTTCGAGGATCTCCAGGATCTTGACCCGCGGAAAGGTCGCCTTGAGGCCATGTTCCTTCAGTTCTTGGGACTCGGGCATGTATGCCTACCTAAAAAGCGAGTGAAGATTCACCGCAGGACGGATAGAATCGCGACCACCAAATTGTACAAAAAGACCCACGACCATAAACCCTTAATGAAGATTATTTTCACAGTCGTCCTCGCCATCGCGGTCTCGGGATGTTCCACGTTCCGTTTCCCGGGCGTTCACCGCATTTCCATTCAGCAGGGCAACGTGGTCAGCCAGCAGATGATCGACAAGCTTCGTCCGGGGATGACCCGGGGCCAGGTCCGCTTCATTCTCGGCAATCCCGTCATCGATGACCCCCTCGACCGGGACCGGTGGGACTACGTCTTCACCATTCAGGTTGCCGGAGGAAAAATGAGCAAGCGCTCGCTCGCACTGTTCTTTCGGGCCGATCGATTGAGTTACTTCGAAGGCAATTACGTTCCGTCGGGCTATATCGACCTCGCCAGATCGAATTAGCGCTGCCTGCTCGCCCGGCGGCGTCTTGCGTCTCTCGGGTTATGGACCAGCGGCCGATAGATCTCCACCCGATCACCTTCTTCCAGCAGCCAGTGGTCCGGCCGCTTCTTGCCGTAGACACCTTTGGGCGCCGCCACCACGTCTACGCCCACCAGCTGCTCAGCGATGGCCGAGAGCGCTACTGCCTGCGCCAGGGTCGTCCCCCCCGGCACTTCAACAGGCACCACGATCTGTCGGCAGGCATCCGCGTACGCGACCTCGACTGAAAGCAGGCTATCCATAGCAGCCTTGAGCGTGCCGGTGCTGGCATGCCGTCGTCGTGCACGCAAGTTTCCCGGACTGCACGCCATAGAAAGTACTTCCATGAATGTCCCCAGCGTACCCGTGCCAGGCACGCCACAGTCGTGCACGAACGTGCGTGCACTGACACCTCACTTCAATGAACTCCATAAGAGGCCATCGCCCGGTCGCAAAAGGCATCCACCAGCCGCTCGGCCGCCCCATCAAACAGCTTTTCCAATGCCAGATTCATCAGCCCGCCCTTGACCTCAAACTGCAGAGACAGGGCGACCTTACACCCCGCATCCCCCAACTGGGTGAACCGCCACGACCCTTCCAGTACCCGGAACGGACCATCGATGAGAGACAGACTCATACTGTCCGGTCGACGCAGTTGATTTCGAGTCGTGAACTGCTGGCGGAAGCCCACACCGCCGATTTCAATCCGGGCAATCATCTCATGGGGTGACTCCGCCAGTACCTCACTGCCGGTACACCAGGGCAGGAACTCCGGGTATCGCGCTACATCGTTGACCAGGTCGAACATTAGCCCTGCCGAGAAGGGTACCAGAGCTGAACGCTCGACCTGACGCATGGCCAGCCTTACAGGAACGTCATGATGAACACGATGGCGACCGCCACGGGAGCCACGAAACGGGTGACTACGCGCCACACGCCGTACAGGCCGCCATCGCGTGCCATCTCTTCATCCCGGATCCTGCCATCGAGAATCCAGGCGGCAAAGACCGCGATGAAGATGCCGCCAAGCGGCAGGATGATGTTGTTGGACACGTAGTCCATCGTATCGAAGAACGTCATCTCGCCAATGAAATGAACGTCCGACCAGATATTGGTGGAGAAGGCGCTGCCCAGACCCACAAGCCAGGCCACACCGCCAATCAGCCACGCCCCCGCGGCGCGACTGGTGTTCAGTTTCTCGACAACCCACGCGACGGCAGGTTCCACCAGAGAAATGGCGGATGTGATTGCCGCGAAACTGACCAGTATGAAGAAGACGCAGCCAAAGAGCTGTCCACCGGCCATCTGGCCGAATGCGATCGGTAAGGTGACGAACATCAACCCCGGCCCGGCGGCGCTGGGCAGGCCGTTGGCGAACACCAGCGGGAAGATCACAAGGCCAGACATCAGCGCGACGGCCGTATCCATGAGCGCAATCATCGTGGCGGTACCGATCACTGAGGAGTCTTTGGGCATATAGGCACCGTAGGCCATGATGGCGCCCATGCCGAGGCTGAGGGTGAAGAACGCCTGGCCCATCGCCAGCAGCACACTATTGCCAGTGAGCTTGTCGAAATTGAACGAAAACAGAAACTGGACGCCCTCCATGAAGTGGCCCGAGGTGAAGGCCGCGTAGACCACCAGCAGGGCGAGCAGCACGAACAGTGCCGGCATCAGGTATTTGACGGCCACCTCCAGCCCCCGGCCCACGCCCCGCGCGGTAATCATGATCGTCATGATCATGAATACCGTATGCCATGCCGTGACGGACCAGACACTGCCGGTGAACTCGCCGAAGTGTGCGCCGGCAGCCTCGGCATCGGCCCCGACAAACGTACCGGCACCCATCTGAAAAACGTAGGACAGTACCCAGCCGGCAATCACCGAGTAGAAGGACAGGATCATGAACCCCGCCAGCGCGCCCATCCAGCCGATGAGCTGCCAGCCAGGATTGGCACCGGAACTGGCCGCCACCGAGCGCATCGTATTGATCGGACTCTGGCGGCCAATCCTCCCCAGCAGAATCTCCGACGACATGATCGGAATGCCGATCAGAAAAATACAGGCGAGATAGATCAGAACAAACGCACCACCACCGTTCTCGCCTGCCACATAGGGAAAGCGCCAGATATTGCCCAGGCCGACGGCAGACCCGGCTGCCGCGAGAATGAACATGAGTCGCGAGGACCACATCCCGTGCATTGATTCAGATGTCGCCATGAACATACCCTGGGTGAACTGCCCGCATTGTCAGTGATTTGACCCCCACGGACAACCGAACTGTAGATTCTCCCATGCCTGCTATAATGGCGCCCCCGCGAGGAGAACCATGGCAAAAGAGACATCCAGAGGGACCATCGCTCTCAACAAGAAGGCGAAGTTCGAATACCACCTTCATGACCGGTTTGAAGCCGGTGTGGAACTTGAAGGATGGGAAGTCAAGGCGATGCGTGCCGGCAAGGCGCAGCTGACGGACACCTACGTGCTGCTAAAAGACGGTGAAGCCTTTCTGCTGGGTTGCCACATCACGCCACTGAATACGACTTTTGCCCAGACCACCGCCGACCCCCAGAGAACCCGCCGCCTGTTGCTGCACCGACGTGAACTGTCAAAACTGTTCGGTGCTACCCAGCAAAAGGGCCAGACCTGTATCCCCATCGCACTGTACTGGAAGGGCAGCCGCGTCAAGTGCGAAATCGCGCTGGCCACCGGCAAAAAGGAATTCGACAAGCGGGCCACGATCAAGGACCGGGACTGGAAGCTGGACAAGGAACGGGTCATGAAGGCCCATAATCAGTAACGGTCTGATGTTTTCTGGCAGCCATGAGCGTGCCTGGGTTGGCACTGTGGTCGTGCTGGATTTTTCCGGACGGCACAGCGTGCGGCCAGAACTTCCATGAACGCCTTGAACTTGCCAGGACCAGGCACCTGTCGCTGACGCTGGCACCTCGTATTGGTGAATTCCATGAAACCATCGGGCCAAACTCGTGGCGGAAGTTTCCAGGCCGCACGATTTTTCTCTTTCCCCATTGAAACTTCTTGGCGCAGCCACCATCTAATCAGTTAAGCTACATCGTTCCAAAGGGGGGTGACCAGGCTTCGACGCCGGTTACGAAACCTGAGGTGCATGCCGAGAGGGTAGTGACTCTCGTTAATCAATCGCTGTAACTTTTACAGTTGCCAATGACGAAAACTACGCACTAGCTGCCTGAAAAAACTCTTTCTGAGAGCCGCTTAGGCTAGCTTACCCCGGGGAGAATGTGCCCATGTATTCAAGCCGGGGGCATCGACTCATGGGACCGCTGTCAGGCCCCGCTTGTGGCTAAAGCAGCTAAAACCAAAGCAAGCTCGCCTTTTAATCCCTGTTCGTTGGGCCAGTGAAAGGTTAAACAATAGACGAACTAAGCATGTAGAGCCAAAGGCAGAGAACTGACGGACGCGGGTTCGACTCCCGCCACCTCCACCATCTAAAAGAGACAGACCCGTCCACCCACCACGTTCGGTTATTGGGCGGGTTTTGTTTTTCTGTGTATTGTCAGCGACTTACGTCGCTTTCAGGGGGATCGGCGCTGCCGCCCCGATCACTCCCGTTTCGGGAAATCCGTCATATCCCGCTTCTCTTTCGCCTCAAAATTCTACGCATTCTTACCCCCCATTCTCCGGACCTCGTCCGGTTTCCTGCATTTTTTCCTGCAACCGCTGCTCGGCGATCTCGTCGGCAAACTGGTTGGTACTCTTCATGATTCCGTCAAACAGATCGTTGATGTCCATGGCTGGTCGCTCCTCGTTTTGCCCTTACTTACCGGAGAGACGGAAAAAGTGTCGGGCGGTGGCTGAAATTTTTTCCGTGCTGGCTTTCTGAGGGGTTACTTACCGGGAGGCGGTGGGTTGTGTCGGAAAAATCCCGCAACTGGCCAGATTTCCGTTTTCTTCTTGTCTTTATGGGTGGCCAGGGTTAGCTTTCTTTATCATTTTTTCACTACGAATCTCTTCTGAACGGTGAGGTCATGGACAAAATCGACAAATGGCTGACCATTGATGAGCTGGCGGGCTACATCAAGATGAGCCGGACCAAGCTTTACGGCATGGCCCAGCGTGGCGAGGTTCCCGCCTCCAAGATCGGCAACCAGTGGCGTTTCGACCGGGAGGAGATCGATCAGTGGATGAAGGCGCACGCGACCGGAAATGTCGGATCTGACAATAAGGACAAGAAGCAATGAAAGGTGAAACCCACAGCCAACTGGCCAACTTCATCTGGTCCATCTGCAATCTGCTGCGCGGCTCCTACAAGCGCAACGAGTACCGCAAGGTCATCCTGCCGCTGACGGTTCTGCGCCGCTTCATTCTCAATTATCCATTGTCCCTTCTCAATTTCACCCCGCCGTGACCGGCATCAGAGAAGCACGGAGGAAGGGGGCTGTATGAAATTCGAGACATTCAAGGCCGGTCGCTGGCAGCCGCGCTACCAGTACAAAAGCTTCGAACCGGTGCCGGTCAACCACGAGTGGACCTGGGAAGACCCCACCATCAACAGCCTGCTGGAGCAGGCCACCCGCGCCCTTGGGGAGCTGAATGCCTTCTCCCTGATCGTGCCGGACATCGACCTGTTCATCGAGATGCACGTGGTCAAGGAGGCGCAGACCTCCAGCAAGATCGAGGGCACCCAGACCGGCATCGACGAGGCGCTGATGCCGGAAGAGCAGATCCGGCCGGAGAAGCGCGACGACTGGCGCGAGGTGCGCAATTACATCGACGCGGTGAATACGGCCATCGCTGAATTGCAGACCCTGCCGCTCTCCAACCGGCTGCTGAAACAGACCCACGCCATCCTGATGCGGGGGGTGCGCGGCGAGCACAAGCAGCCGGGCGAATTCCGCGCCAGCCAGAACTGGATCGGCGGCTCCAATCTGAACGATGCCAGCTTTATCCCGCCCCACCATGACGGGGTGCCGGCGCTGATGGGCGATCTGGAGAAGTTCTGGCATAACGAGGAGGTCGTGGTGCCGCACCTGATCCGCGTCGCCATCAGCCACTACCAGTTCGAGACCATCCACCCGTTTCTGGACGGTAACGGTCGTATCGGCCGCCTGCTGATCCCGCTCTATCTGGTCAGTCACGGCCTGTTGGCCAAGCCGTCGCTCTATCTGTCCGACTTCTTCGAACGCAACCGGGCCAGCTACTACGACGCCCTGATGCGGGTGCGCGTCAGCAATGACCTGATCCACTGGGTGCGGTTCTTCCTGAGCGGCGTGGCCCAGACGGCGACCAAGGGGCGGGATGTGTTCCGCCAGATCCTGGCCCTGCGCACCGAGGCCGAACAGGCCACCATGGACCTCGGTAAACGGGCGGCCACTGCCCGCCGGTCCCTCAATGTGCTTTACCGCAAGCCCATCCTGGACGCATCGGATCTGGAAAAGGCGCTTGAGATCAGCACGCCAACGGCCAATAGGCTTATCAACACCTTGATCGAAAAAGGGATTCTGGTTGAGGTGACCGGCCAGCAGCGCGGCCGGGTCTATGCCTTCGATCGTTACCTTAAGCTCTTCCTTAGTTAAAGAAAATGCGTTTTCTTTAACTAAGGCCGCCCGCAAGTAAAAGAAACTGGAAGGAAGCCATGCCCCAGACCACCGAAAAAGCCTTCGAATCCTACGTGGAGCAGATGCTGCTGGCCAAGGGCTGGCAGCCGGGCAATGTGAGCGGCTGGGACCGGGAGCGGGCGCTCTTCCCGCAGGCGATCACCGACTTTATCACCGCCACCCAGCCGCAACTGTGGGAGGCGATGCGCACCCAGCACGGGGCGCAGCTGGAGGCGATGCTGCTTTCCACCCTGGTCAAGGAGTTGGCCATCAAGGGCTCGCTGCATGTGCTGCGCCACGGCTTCAAGTTCTACGGCAAGACCTTCCGCCTGGCCTACTTCAAGCCCGCTCATGGTCTGAATGAAGAGGTGTTGGCGCAGTACCGGGCCAACCGGCTCACCGTCACCCGGCAGGCGCCCGGTCATCCGGGCGATCATTCCACCGTCGATCTGGTCTTTGCCGTCAACAGCCTGCCGGTGGCGACCTGCGAGCTGAAAAACCCCTGGACCGGCCAGAGCTGGCGCAACCCGGTGCACATGACCACCCTGCTGGCCGGGGGCAAGACCTTCTTT
This sequence comes from Pseudomonadota bacterium, assembly GCA_027624035.1. Lineage (GTDB taxonomy): Bacteria > Pseudomonadota > Gammaproteobacteria > Pseudomonadales > Azotimanducaceae > UBA7455. The sequence continues at coordinate 12,929 of JAQBUI010000011.1, forward strand.
CTGCCCTTCAATCGCGGCAGCCACCCCGGCGAGGTGCAGTGCGGCGCGGGCAACCCGCAGCACCCTTCCGGCTACCGCAGCGGCTATTTCTGGGAAGAGGTGCTGGAGCGCGAGAGTTTCCTCGACATCCTCGGCCACTTCGTCTTCATCGAGAAGAAGGAGGAAAAAGTTGAAGACGGCAAAGGCGGCAGTCGCATGGTGACCCGGGAGGCGATGATCTTCCCCCGTTACCACCAGCTCGACGCCACCCGCAAACTGATCCATGCAAGGAGAAGGCCGCTAATACCCCGGAAGTCGTCCGCCTGCGTCAGGCCAACACCTTCGACAAATTCCAGTTGGGCCTGCGTCAGATGCTGGAAGACCTGATGATTCAGCGCATGAGCGAGAACGACAAGATCGTCTCGCGCTACATGGATGACAAGGCCTTCGAGGATGCAGCGTTTGCGGTGCTTTCGAAGGTGATTTACGACACCATCCCGGCAACGGATGCGGTGGATTATGGTGGTGAGAGATGAAAATTTTTCGGCCCTGGTTCAGCAACACCAACCGACGGAACCCCGCGATCACCCGTATCGAAAAAACATCTTCTGTGTGGAATCGTGTTGAGCTGGGGCACTGCGCGACATGGTCTACGCCATTTCAATCAGCGAGGGAGGCAACATGAAATATCAGCCACCCTACAGGATCACCCCGGCGATCGTGAATCTGGTCGCCGGGATTGGCGAAACCATCGGCCGCTACACCGTGCTGGCCGAACAGAACCTGACTCCGCGCCTGAGCCGAGAGAACCGCATTCGTACTATCCAGGCCTCGCTGGCCATCGAGAACAACACGCTCACCCTTGAACAGGTGACCGCCGTGATCGAGGGCAAACGGGTGTTGGGGCACCCGCGCGAGATTCAGGAGGTGCGTAACGCCTTTGCGACCTACGAGGCCATGGAGGACTGGGACACCAGTGCTGAAAAGGATCTGTTGGCGGCACACGAGTTGTTAATGCGTGGGCTGGTGGATGAAACGGGTCAATATCGATCCGGTGGGGTCGGCATCTTCCGGGGAGAGCAGTTGGTCCACACGGCTCCCCCTGCTGAACGCGTGCCCAGGCTGATGACGGATCTACTGGATTGGCTGGAAAACACCAACGAGCATCCCTTGGTGGCCAGTTGTATTTTTCACTACGAGTTCGAATTCATCCACCCCTTTGCTGACGGCAACGGCCGCATGGGTCGATTGTGGCAAACCCTGATTCTCCGGAACTGGAAGCCGCTGCTGGCCTACCTGCCGGTGGAGACCGTGATCCGTGATCGCCAGGAAGATTATTATCGGGTACTCGAGGTGGCCGACAGCCATGCGGATGCCACCCCTTTTGTCGAGTTCATGCTAGGGGCGTTGCACGATGCCGTGCGCGAGGCTGTGTCGACCGACTATGTAAGCGACCAAGTAACCGACCAAGTAGTGGCATTGATCCGTGCAATTGGGAGCGGCGAGCCGGGTAGCAACGATTTGATGCAGGCTTTGGGTTTGTCACACCGGCCCACGTTCCGGAACAACTACCTCAACCCGGCCATGGAAGACGAATGGATCGAACGTACCCAACCCGATTCCCCGCGCAGCCCGACTCAGCGCTATCGGCTGACCGGTAAAGGCCATCGTTGGCTGCAACACCATGCCGACGAGTAGCAGAGGGATACTTAAGACAAACTCGCACATGGCATGTGACAATCAGACCACGGCATATCAGGTCGATGGAGGGATTCACAAGAGATGGTACCGGATGGTGAAGAAGATGAACTGCGACGTTTGCGCGAGGAGAACGGCCGCCTCAAGGCACTGCTGATCCAGCACGGTATCGCCTGGGACGAACCGTCCATCCCTGAACCCGTCCCCGCCCCAACCGACTCCACACCAACCGAAACCCATTTCACTACCGACGACAAGATTGCCCTGTTCCGCCGCCTGTTTCGTGGGCGCGAGGATGTCTACCCACAACGCTGGGAGTCGGCCAAGGGCAAATCCGGCTATTCAACGGCCTGCGGCAATGAGTGGAAGCCCGGCGTCTGCCACAAGCCAAAGATCAAGTGTGGCGATTGCTCCCAGCGCCTGATGCTGCCGGCGACCGACCGGGTGATCTACAACCACCTGGCCGGAAACCAAACCATCGGCGTCTATCCTCTATTAGCAGATGATAGCTGCTACCTTCTGGCGGCCGATTTTGACGACGCCGGACTGGCGGGAGGACGCAAAGGCTTTTCTCCAATCCTGCAGGGAGCTTGGCATCCCGGCGGCGCTGGAGATTTCCCGTTCCGGCAACGGCGCTCACGCGTGGATCTTTTTTGCCGAGCCGGTTCCGGCCCGCGAGGCCCGACTGCTTGGGGCCGCACTGATCAGCCACACCTGTCAGCGTACACGGCAATTGTCACTAACCAGCTACGACAGATTGTTTCCCAACCAGGACACCATTCCCAAAGGTGGTTTCGGCAACCTGATCGCGCTGCCCCTGCAAAAGCAGCCGAGAGAATCAGGCCACAGTGTGTTTGTCGATGAACAGCTGCAACCCCACCCAGACCAGTGGGCCTTCCTAGCGTCCATCCGCCCCATGTCCCGACAGAACTTGGAAGATGCCAACTTGCGGGTCAACCGCGGCCACCACCCCCTGGATGTGGCCTTTGCTATTGCGGAAGAGGATCGAAAACCTTGGCAGCGACCATCACCTGTACCCGCCAGAATGGCCGGTCCACTACCAGAATCGCTGACCCTTGTGCTGGCCAACCAGATTTTTATCGCCAAATCTGAGCTGCCACAGCCGCTGTCCAACCGTTTGATCCGTCTCGCCGCCTTCCAGAATCCCGAGTTCTACAAGGCCCAGACCATGCGCCTGCCGGTGTGGAACAAACCACGCATCATCGGCTGTGCTGAGAATTTCCCAGAGCATATCGGTCTGCCCCGTGGTTGTCTCGATGCGGTACTCGACTTGTTGCATGAGCGGACGCCTGCACCGGGAACACGCCGACAAGCAAGATGTGCGCATCTACGACTATGCCGAGACCGATCAGCCCCAGCTCGGCCGCATGTGGGACAAACGCCAGCGTGGCTACCGGGCCATGGGGTACGAGATCAAACCGATGGAGACCATAGTTTTAGTAAGGGGCACGAACCTAAAATAAGACGAGCTACTACTTTAGGTTTGCGGTTCCATCTCCAGCAGAAACCGCCAGACCGGTATTGCATGAATGGTGCCGAAACCCACGGGGATGGTTTCATCGGTGCGCCAGGTAACGATGGTCCCCTCCGCCACCACAGCTCGACCATGGCTTTGGCGAGGGGGAGCTCGCTCTTCCTGGCCAGCGAGGCGCAGACCTGAACCAGCACGACGGCTCGTTTTTGTCCTGACACTGTCGGCAGCAGCGCGACAAGATGTCGCAGAGAGGCAATAAGACGGGAAGTTGGAGGGCGATTTCTGGTGTCCGGCCGGGCTGCAAACCTGTTACCCTCGTCCGGTGCTGAGAAATCGGGGAGGAAATCGCTTCCTTTGACATGAACCGCCGCCGGATGTCGGCTGGCATTATTGCTGATTTTATATCAATAGGTTACGGGGGAAGTTAAGGGCAGAGACTGTTTTGCGCCAGGTCGACGCACCCTCCAGAGAAAACACTTCCTGATGGGCCTCGGTGGAACCTCGACGGCCGGTCCCGCAGAACAGGTCCGCATGTCTATAGGACAGATACGAAAGGATCAATGATGTCGATACCGCAGTTCTCGAAGTCGGGGACATTGCGGGTCGCAACTGCCAGATGGTTGAGACGAGCAATCGCGGCAATCTGCCCGTCGGGAACACTCATCGGTAGGCCGAGTTCCTTGCGCTCACCCATCAACCCACCGTAGACGCGGGCAGCAGATTCATCATAGACAAGTATGCGTTGGTCAAAGGCCAAAGCGACGAATCGTTCGAATCGTTCTCTGAGCCCTGATCGACGTTTGCCATCAGGCAAAATATGCAGGCCGTATCCAATCTCGCCGATGGTAATCGCAGAAACGTAAAGCTTCTCCGAGTCCTGACCGTTCAGCCAGGCCACGACAGATTCCGCCGGCCGCGTTTTCATCACCTCCGAGACGACGTTTGTGTCCAGCAGGATCATTCAGTCAGGTCCAGGGGTTCGTGCGGTATCCTTTCAGGCAGTTGCAGATCAACGCCGTGCTCCGGGCCAAAGATATGACGCGCGAGATCACCGAGGCGCTCCGGCGCACTGACCGCATCTCTTAGAATGCGGCGCGCCTCTTCCTCCATCGACACCCCATGCTTTGCGGCACGAATCCGCAAGCGCAACAGGGTTTCGTCGTCGAGCTTTCTGACACTCAAGCCAGCCATGATGGGACTCCAGAAATCACAAGACCAAACCGGCAAAGATGCTAGCATCCGCAGGCATTGCCTGCAATCGCTAGCAACTGTCAGTCTTTGAAGCAGCGAGCAACTAAAAGAGCGATGAAAGGGGCCTGATCGCAGCAATATTGATCTGCCGAAGGGGATCTGGTGGTGTTTCTCGCGACTAACCAACATCCCAACAGATTGATTTATTTGTCACACCGACTCCGCACCCGCTGCATCAAGACGGTCAAGCACCTCATCGGGCAGGGTCAGGTCGAATCCAGCGAGGCTTTCATCCATCTGCTCGGCCGTACTGGCTCCGGATATCGGGATCACGCCGCGCCCGGTCATCCACGCAAGGATGACCTGGTTCGGGGTCGCACTGATCTCTTCAGCAATCTGGAACAACACGGCTTTGCGGATTTCGGAATCACGATGCTGGTACTGCTTTTGAAAGCCTCGATTGCAGAAACGTTGCCGGCGATCGGACATACGCTCCGAAAGCGGGCGTGGGGCCGATCGACCTCGCTTGACTGAGCGACGGTTTGCGCACCGGAGCAACTCCTTACGAAGTCTAACGCTCGCAAGGGTCTGGCAGGGGTCGGATTGGCCCGGGCCGACAGATGTTAGACTGACACCGCCAAAACGATCAACTGCATTGCCATGAGCTACCTGCTGGACACGAACACGCTGCGAGAGAACGAACTTCAATCTGTCGTATTGCAGGATGGCACCAGACTCCTCGTCGGTCGTGCCGGCGAACACTTTTTCGCCATTGAGAACCTCTGCACCCATGCCTACGTGAGCTTTGGCTCGCCACGGGTCAAAGGCTGCAAGATCACCTGCCCCTGGCATGGTTTGACGTTTGATATGTTGTCTGGGCAATGCGATGACTGGCCCGGCCTGCCGAAGCTGCGGCGTTTCGAGGTGGAGGCGAGGGAAGGAGCCCTTTTCCTTGGCCAGCAGCCCTGAGCGTGCCCGCCTCAGACACGCCGTAGTCGTACAAGAAAGCGCTCACGATGGTACCTCGTATCAGTGACCTTCCATGACAGCCCTGAGCGTGCTTGTCTCGGTCACGCTGTAGTCGTACGAGAAAGTGCTCATGCTGACACCTGATATCTGTGAGCTTTCATGGGGGCCATGACTTCCTGCATCACCGTCAAGGCACTGCGTGCCTCGCTACTCGTTACGTCAGTGCGTTCTTGAATCCGGGCCGTGCCGCCAGCCGCTCGAAATAGGCCCGGGCGTTCGGATAGTCGTCCAGAGGTACATGACCTCGCGCCAGGTGCAGGGAATAGCCGAGGTTGATGTCCGCCGCACAAAACCCGTAGTCCACCAGAAAATCCCGGCCGGTGACAGCCTTGTCCACCGCTGTCAGACACAACCGAATGCGGTCAGCCATCTCGGCCATCACTTCCGGTATCTGCTTTTCACCAAACACCCGCCTGTGGTTGACGATCTCGCCAGCCGGCCGTGCCAGGGTGGATTCCGCAAACCAGGACCACTGCTGCATCAGCGCATGATCATCGCTGCCTCGTTGTGGCTCGAGCCGGCCTTCGCCATACCGATCCAGGAGCACCTGTACCATGGCACAGGACTCGAACATGGTGAGATCGCCGTCAGTCATGACTGGCACCTTCCCAACCGGATTCAGGCGGCGCCATTCGGGGCTCGCTCTGAAACTGGCATCGAAACTGATGACTTCCTTTTTGTAGTCAATCCCAAGTTCCTCACACAGCCAGATGGGTCGAACGGATCGGGTACCGGGGACGTGATAGATAGTGATCACAGGCATGCCTTTGTGGATAGTTGAAAAGAAGGGCCAACCATACAGTCGGCCATCCGGAATGGAAAGCAGACGAGGCGCCAGCGCAGCCTACCCAGGGTGCGCGGTCGATTTAATCAGATGCGGGGGGCCCCTGGTCGCGGGGCCCTCTTGAATCGATCCGTCGAACGCGCTTTTATCTTACTTTGTACCGCAGCCTTTCCATCCAACTTTCTACAGAGAGCAAACAAGACCATGTCAGACTGGTATCCCAAACGCCGCTTTGGCGACCTTCCTGGTCAAATGGCGGCACGGTTTCCAGAGCGTGAAGCACTGGTCTTTGATCATCAGCGGTACACCTTTATCGAAGTCGAATCAGGAGTTCGCCGCGCCGCCAAGGCACTCATTGCCCTTGGCGTTGAGCCCGGGCAACACGTCTCGCTGTGGCTGAATAATCGTGTCGAATGGATCTTCCTCATGTATGCCCTGGCGCAGATCGGGGCAGTGCAGGTGCCGGTTAACACGCGCTTGCGGACCCGCGACCTGGAGTACGTACTACGTCAGTCCGACAGCAGCATGCTGATCACCCATGACACATCAGGGCCCGTGGACTATCTGCAGATGGTCCGGGAGGTCATCGAATTGCCCTCCAGGGGACAGGATGTCGCAGACCCGAGCTTTCCGGAGTTGCGCCAGGTTGTGATCGTCAGCGACCAACAGCATGACGGCACTGTGAACTGGGCAAGCGCATTGCAACAGGGTCAAACCATCAGCGATGATGACTGGCGAGCCCGCCTGAGCAGCGTTGATCCCGACTCACCGGTCCTCATGATGTATACATCCGGCACCACGGGGTTTCCAAAAGGCGTGGTCCATACCCACAAGCTCATTCGGAATGTCGATGAACGTGCCTGGAGAATGGGCGTGACCGAGAACGACGTCATCCTGAATTACCTGCCGCTCTTTCACGCCTTCGGTTACTCAGAGGCCGCCATGATGTCGATGGTCACAGGCGCGAAACAGATCCTGACGGAAACCTTCGACCCGGATGAATCTCTGGACCTGATCGAGCAGGAAGGCGCCACGATCGTCCACGGCTTCGAGACCCATATGCAGGGACTGTGCGACGCCCAGCAGGCAAGTCCCAGAGACCTCGCCAGCCTGCGAACCGGCGTCTTTGCAGCCGGCATGCGGAGCGCCACCCCGGTTGCCAGACGCGGTGCCAGAGTGCTCGCCCCGCTCCGGGCAGTGTCGGCGTTCGGGATGACCGAAGTCTGGATCGGGGTCTGCCTTTCGGCTGTCAGCGATGATGAAGCGCATCGACTTGAATCATCAGGCTATCCTGCACCAGGCTATGAGGTCCGGGTCGTGGACCCGGAAACCAGCAGAGACTTGCCTCGGGGCGAACCCGGCGAATTGCAGGTTCGTGGCTATACACTGATGGTGTCGTACTACAAAAAGCCAACGGAGACGCTCGATGCCTACGACCAGGACGGCTGGTTCAGGACTGGAGATATGGCCATACATCAACCCGATGGCTACGTCCGCTTTCTGGGCCGCTACAAGGACATGCTCAAGGTAGGTGGCGAGAACGTTGATCCTATGGAGGTCGAGGGACTATTGCTGGATCATCCGGCGGTTCAGCAGGTCGCGGTTGTGGGCCTTGCTGATCGGCGCCTGACGGAGGTGCCCGTGGCGTTTATCGAGATCAAGCCCGGCGCGCAGACAGACGAAGCCGCCATCCTGGCGTACTGTCGCGGTAAGGTGGCGAGCTTCAAGCTGCCCCGTCATGTGATCTTCGTGGATGGGTTTCCGATGACGGCCTCCGGAAAGATCAGGAAGGTGGATTTACGGGAGCGGGCTCTGACCACATTGTCCGAAAGTTGAACGCCGCCTCGCCATGAAAGGCCACCCGGTTGATGACATCTTTCGATTCCCCAACGCGGTCAGACATGACCCTGCTGTTCGCGCCTGGATGAACGACCATGGCGACGACCTCGGTGATATTGCCCACCACTGGTTCGACCAGATGCGCCACTGTGGCAAGGACGTTCGAGAGTTGCTGCATGACGGTCATCCCACGGCCTGCGTGGACGAAGCCGCCTTTGCCTATGTCAACGCTTTCACGCGGCACGTCAATGTCGGGTTCTTCAAAGGTGCTGAACTGGCAGATCCGATGGGTATTTTGGTGGGTACCGGCAAGGCCATGCGACACGTCAAGGTCAGGCCGGGTGGGGAAACGGACCTGGTTGCCCTCGCGGAACTGATCGAGACCGCATACCGGGACATGCGCCGGCGCATCAGGACAGAGTAGTTCCTCACCTAGCGCTTCGGCCAGGTCCAACGGGGGCCCCTCCAGGGATCACCCTGCAGTTCAGGCACGCTGGTCTCACCCAATTGCTTGATCAGTGCAATATGCTGGCAGTTCGGGTCTCCGGCAACGATCTCGATCAGGGGCCTTGCATGGGAAATCACCCAGAGTTGGGTCTGCCCGGCACATTTTCGCATGAGCCTGCCGAGGGGCGGCAGCAGGTCCGGATGAAGGCTGGTTTCAGGCTCGTTCAGGACCATCAGAGTCGGTGGTCTCGGGGTCAGCAGTGCAGCGATCCATAATAGATACCGCAGGGTGCCGTCTGACAGTTCCGCCAGCGACAGGGGTCGTAGCAGGCCGTGCTGACTGAAGCTCAATTCGAACCGGCCACCGTTAACGTGCACACTGACAGACGCACCCGGGAAGGCATCCGCCACGGCATCGTCCAGGGCCTGAAGATCGCCAATTTCGCGGATGGTCTGCCATGCCGCGGCGAGATCACGGCCATCATTGCTGAGCACGGGCGTGCGGGTGCCAATCTGTGGCGTGCGTACCGGCGAGTCCGGGTCGGTCCTGAAATAGTCGTAGAAGCGCCACGCACGAATGTACTCGCGAAGCGCCAGCACCTCCGGCGCCCGCTCCGGGTCCGGCAGGCGGGCCAACATGCTGTCGAACGCCGGTAGATGCTTCTCGATCACCTGCCAGCGGCCGCTGTCATCCCGGGCACGGACCATCGGCCCTTTACGGTCTACCATGGCCGACGACTCCTTCCACAGATCGCCGTGCCAGATGGACTCCCGCTTGATTTCCGGGTCCTTGCCGAACAGCGTTCCGGGCACCGGTTCCGGCAAACCGTAGTCGATTGCATAGCTGAAGCTGTCACCCGCAAATCCAAAACGCAGGTTCACAGGTTGTTTACGCTTGCCCGCACCCTGAACGGGTGCTGAGCCCTGCTTCATCCCCTTTGTGAATGCCTCCGGGCCCGCCCACAGCACCGACTCCAGGCCGCCCTCCGCCGCCAGTGAAGCCGTGGAGGTGCCGAACGCTGTCTCGGCGAGCAGGCGAAGACCCCGATACAGATTCGATTTGCCGCTGCCATTGGCACCCGTCACCAGATTCAGGCGGCCGAGTGGCAGTACCACTTCCCGCAGAGAACGATAGTTTGCGACAGCGATCGTATCAAGCATGTCAGCACGCTAGCCGGTCTTGCGGCACAGCACCAGGCGGGACACACTGCCAGCAAGCGCGGCTCACTGGTCCGTTACATGCCGACGCAGGCCCATGCCAGTCACCATACCGGTAACCATGCCACCACCAATGCCAGCGGCTATTCCAGTGACGCCAGATCGTTCAACACTTCCTCAGGATGGTCCCCTGCCTTGACTTTCGCATAGGCCTTGCGAATCTTGCCGTCAGCACCGATCAGATAGCTGATCCGGTTGGCCTTGCCGGCCCCCGTATCAGCGGCCGCACCGTACGCGACGGAAACGGAAAGATCTTCGTCGCAGACAAGATCAAAGGGGAACGCATACTTGTCGTGAAACTTCTTGTTCTTGGCCGGTGGGTCATTGCTGATACCAATGACCACCGTATTGTTGTCAGCCAGCTGTTGGATTCGATCACGGAACCCTTGACCCTCGCGGGTTCAGCCAGGGGTACTGGCCCTCGGATAGAACCAGAAAATCACGTTCTTACCCGCGTAGTCACTCAGGGAAACCGTCTTGCCATCCTGATTGGGCAGGCTGAATGACGGGGCTGTCTGGCCTTGCTCTAGCATGTCTGACCCATAGGTTGATGAGGAAAGGTCCATGGTAGGCGATCACCGCGGATCAGGCAACGCGACGCTTTCAAGCGTGATCGGCATCGATACCAACGACAGGACCACGACCAATCCCGCCCCGGATGCCGTGCTGCCCGAGGAAGGTGAGATCGTGCTGATCGGAACACCAGAGGGCGAATTGCAGTTCCTTCGATTATTCGCAGACATTTGAACAAAGCGCTTGCGTGCGTGCAGGCTTCTTGGCAATGTGCGCGCCATGTCTGATATCGCACAGACGCTCAACAGCGCTGAAAAACGTACCATCAGCAAGGTGGCCGCGCTGGATCTTGGGTCCAATAGTTTTCACCTCGTGGTGGCGCGGATCGTCGCCCGTGATCTGCAGATTGTCCATCAGATCAAGCTCAAGGTCCGGCTCGCAGATGGCCTGGACGAAGATGATTATCTGGCCGAGGAGGCGATCGAACGGGGGTTGGACAGCCTCAGGCTGCTGGCCGAAAGTCTGAGTGATTTTGAGCCGGATTCGGTCAGGATCGTGGCAACCTACACCCTTCGAAAGGCCAGGAACGCAAATCAGTTCATTCGGCTCGCCCGGGCCGTACTGCCCTATCCCATTGAGGTCATTCCCGGTGCCGAAGAAGCGCGGCTTATTTACCTTGGCGTGGCCCATACAAGCCATCACAGGGGAAAGCGTCTGGTGCTGGATATAGGTGGTGGCTCCACCGAACTGATCATAGGGCGCAACTTTGAGCCGAAGCTCATGCGCAGCCTGCCCATGGGTTGCGTCACCTATACCCATCGCTATTTTCCAGACGGCGTTCTCAAACCCAGGGCGTTCACCCGCGCCATCACGGCAGCACGGCGAGAGCTTGAACCCGTCGAGCGGGAATTCCGCAAACTGGGTTGGAAAACTGCACTCGGTTCATCCGGAACGGTGCGCGCCCTTATCGACCTTGCCGCCGAGGTCCGGGGTAGCTCGAGGTCCGAGGCAGTCGATCTTGCGGACCTGCAGGCGCTGACCGCACACTGCACTGCCGCAGGACATGTCGACAAGCTCGGATTCTCCGGGTTGAGCGACGATCGCCGCCCGATCATCGCGGCCGGGCTCGCCATCCTGACCGCCGTGTTCGAGTCGCTGGACATTGGCAAGCTGGAGTTTTCTACCGCCGCACTGCGGGAAGGCGTGCTCTACGACATGGCAGAGCGACTGAGCGACGCGGACCCACGGGAACGAGCCGCCCAGAGTCTCGCTGCCCGATACGATGTTGACCTCGACCAGGCCCAGCGGGTCCATGACACCACCATGATGTTATACCGTGCGGTACAGAAGGACTGGTCTATCGGAAACAAGGAACTGGAAAGCCTGCTTGGCTGGGCATCGTTGTTGCACGAGGTTGGCCTTCAGATCAACTCCCGCAACTCCCATCGGCACTCTGCCTATATCCTGGCCCATGTCGACATGCCCGGGTTCAATGAGGAGCAACAGCACCTGCTGTCGACCCTGGTCGGTTTCCAGCGAAAGCGCATTCACAAGAATGATCTCACAGAGTCTGTTCTGTTCACCCGTTCCGAGATCAGCAAACTGATCGCCCTGTTACGAATGGGTGTGCTCCTCAATATGAAGCGTCAGAGCAACCTGCTGCCAGAGATCCACGTTGAAGCTGCAGAAGGTAAACTGACGCTGACATTCCCCGAGGGATGGCTGCAACAACGGCAGATCTTTCAGGCGTTTCTTGATCGCGAACAGAACCAGGTCAAGGCACTGGGTCTTGCGTTGTCCTTCACGGACGCCCCCTCCGGGCAACCGCCATCCTGACAGAACTTTACGACTCCTCGCCGACTTCAGCCACCAGGCCCTTCAGTACCAGGGCGTCGTAGCCGACGATGCCAATGACCTGGCCGCTTTCAATCACGGGCGCCTGGGACAGGCCAAACTGATCGAACAATCGGGCGCAATATCGAACATCCATCTCCGGATCAATACTGATAACCGGTTTGCTCATCACTTCATAGACATTGACCCGGTAGGGCGAGCGGTCAATGGCGAGCACTTTTTTTGCGATATCGGACAGCAGTACCACGCCGAACTCATCATTCGGGTCCCGCTTCTTGACGATGAGCACCGATGCCGATTCCTGCCGCAGGGCCGCAATCGCCTCAGCCACTGTGGCAACGCCGTCCATCATTAGAAAGTGGTTTGCCATCACATCGCGAACAGTGACGCGTTTCATAGGCTGGTCTCCATTGATTTGGTGAGTTCCATCACCTGATGTTGGACGCCGATGGCATCCTCAATGTCGATCTGCACCGCGATTCCGGTGCCGGGACGCTCGTCGAATTCGCCCGCGCGTCCGATCTCCTCAAGGATGCGCCGGCTTCGATTTTCTTCAACCAGAAACAGCAGCACGTCTCGCTGGGTTTCGAGTTCCAGCCCGAGGAACGTCTTTTTCTTTTTGAGGCCCTCGCCCCGGGCGTTGTTGATAATCGTAGCGCCAGTGGCACCCGCGAGCCGCGCTGCCTCCATGACGTCGTCAGTCTTGTCATCTTCAACAAAAGTTACCAAGAGTTTGAAATGCATAGGATCTCCTTGTTAGGACCTCACCGGCTTCGCGCCCGGACAGCCTCCGCCAGCTGAGCGTAGGCCATCACGGACATGATGGGAAACAGTGAGGCGAATGCGATGAGCCCGAACCCGTCAAGTACCGGGTTGCGCCCTGGTACGGTCTCGGCAAGCCCGAGACCCAGTGCGGCGACGAGCGGTACGGTGACTGTTGACGTCGTGACCCCACCCGAGTCATAGGCCAGCGGCACGATCAACGACGGTGCAAACCGCGTCTGAATGATGACCACCACGTAGCCTGAAATGATGTAATACTGAATGGGGTCGCCCGCGACAATGCGATAGCACCCGAGCGAGATGCCACAGGCGACACCCAGGGCCACCGCCTGGCGTAGACCGTTAACGCCAATACTGCCACCGGAGACCTGGTTCGCCTTGATCGCAACAGCAATCAGGGAGGGTTCCGCGATGGTCGTGCTCCAGCCCATCGCGAATGCAAACAGGTAGACCCAGTAGTAGTTCAGCCAGTGAAACTGCATCTGGATGAGAGCATGACCAGCGATAAATTCGGGGTCAGTCAACTGGGCCGCCATCAATCTCCCGAGCGGAAACAGCGCCTTCTCAAGCCCGAGCAGGAACAGACTAAGACCAAGCAGAACATAGCAGAAGCCGATCGCCGTTCTCTTCGGCTGGCTCACGGGCTTGCGGAGCACAAAAAGCTGAAAACCGAAAATGATCGTCACAATGGGCAGGACGTCAACCACGGTGCCAAGCAGCACCCCAACGAGTTCACTCATCAGCCCCATCAAAACAGCGCCCCATAGGCCATCCCGAACAGCATGACAAAGATCATCGGCGTCAGGGAAGCAAATGCGATCAGGCCAAAGCCGTCGATCATCGGATTGCGACCGCGAATCGCGGAGGCCAGGCCAACCCCGAGGGCGGTCACCAGAGGAACCGTGATGGTGGAGGTCGTGACGCCGCCGGAATCGTAAGCGATGCCAATAATCTCGGGTGGCGCCACCACCGTCACCAGCACAACCAGACCGTAGCCACCCATGATCAGGTACTGGATAGGCCAGCCCTTGATGATGCGCACGACCCCCAGGACAATTGCCGCCCCAACAGACAGGGCCACCGACAGGCGCAGCCCCAGCGCGTATTGGTCTATCTGCTCCACCCTGATGACCCCACCGTTTGCCGCAACCATCGCAGCTTCCGCCGCGACGGCAATCAGTGCCGGTTCGGCAATGGTCGTGCCAAAGCCCAGGCAGAAGGCAAACGCGATCAGCCAGAACAGGCTGCCCTTGACGGCAAAATCCGATGCCATGTTCTCACCAATGGGAAACAGACCCATTTCGAGACCATTGATGAAAAAGGTCAGGCCAAGGAGCACCAGTACCAGGCCAGTCACCATCCCCAGCAGGTCAGGCAACGGTTGTTGCAGAACGAGTAGCTGAAAGATGACCACCACCAGTACGATGGGTGCCAGGTCCCGGCCGCTGCTGAGCAGGGCGAGTAGCAGCTTTTGCAGCGGTTCCAGCATCAATCAGGGCGTCTTCAATCGGTATGGTGAGCCTAGCAGATGTTTCGGACCGATCTTTTGATCCTTGCCAGGTTTTAAGGGACCACCGGGTTGCATAACGCGCTGACCAGTCATTAAATGGACCAGCCCTGAATCAGATTCAGACTACGGGGCGAAATGCTGGACTATCCTTGAGGAGGCTTCAACGTGCCAAACCACACACCGCAATCATCCCAGGCAGTGGCCATGGGAGTTCCCTTTGGCGAGAGCCTTGACCGGGCCAGACCACGCTGCACGATCGAGCCAGGGCTTTTCCATGGTAACGCACACCGGGCAACAGGTTTGCGTGCAGCAACCTCCTGGATCGCTGGCGCAAGAATGATGCCGGCAGCATTGGCGATGATCCTCCTGGTTTCCATCGGCGCCAGTGCCGAGACCGGTCAGCAGGCCAACACGGCCAATACAGACATCGAAGTCATCGCTCCGGCGGACACCCTGACTGGCCAGGTCGCAAGCATCGCTGCCGAGTACGGCAACATCGAGACCACTTTCGACCAGCGCCATCTGGATGCGCTGGGGATCGCGATGGGCAATGACTTCATTGTGACCCGTGGCGAGACGTCTGTGACCGTGCGGCTGGGCAAGACCTACGAAGATGTGGAGCGCGGAGAGTGGATCGCCCTTGTCAACTGGGAAGGCAAACTCCGGCTTGCCCGCAGTTTCGCAAACGCCGCAGAAACGCTGGGTGCGAGCGCAGGCGACGACCTCGTTCTTGCCCCCGCACCGGCCGATTGATGCAGGCCCAACGAGACCGTGCCTGACATGCCCACCAGGCTCGGAGTCCTGCTTGTCAACCTTGGTACACCAGACGACACCTCACCTGGTGCCGTGCGCCGTTATCTTGCGGAATTCCTCGCCGACCCCAGAGTGGTGGATCTGCCCAGGTGGCTCTGGCTGCCGGTGCTTTACGGGATCATCCTAACGGTTCGCCCCGCCAAACTCTCCCGCAAATACCGGCTGATCTGGGGAAGAAAGGACGGCCCGTTGCGTGGCATTATGGCCGCTCTGGCAGAGAGAACAAGGGAGGCGCTGAGAACCTGTTTGCCAGGCCAGGACGTCATGGTGCGCGCGGCCATGACATACGGCGCGCCCTCCATCCACTCGGTTCTCGATGAGATGAAGGCCGCCTCGGTGCGGGATTACATCATCCTGCCGGTCTACCCCCAGTACAGCAACGCCACCACCGGAGCGGTACAGGACCAGCTCGCACGCTATCTCTCCCGGCGGGAAGTCCCCTCCTATCGCTTTATTGCGCATTACCATGACGATCCACGTTACATTGGCGCGCTCGCCACATCAGTGCAGCGACACCGGCTGTATCTGCGCGAGAAAACCATGGTGCTGTTCTCATTCCACGGCATTCCGGTTTCTCAGGCGGAGCAGGGCGACCCCTATCCAGATCATTGTCAGCGCACGGCTCAGGCTGTGGCAGACGCGCTTGATCTGCCGCACTGGCGGATGACATTCCAGTCGCGATTCGGTCCAGCCCCCTGGTTAACGCCCTACACTGATGAGACCCTGGCCTCGTTACCAGGAGAAGGCTACAAACGGGTTCTTGTGATCTGTCCGGGTTTCGCTACAGAGTGCCTTGAGACTCTTGAAGAAATCCGAATGGAAAACCGCGACATCTTCCTGTCATCGGGTGGTGAGGCGTTCAAATATGCCAAGGCACTCAATGCAACCAGACCGCACGTCGACCTACTACGCGACCTGGTACTGGATCACCTGTACACCAGAGAATCACTTTCCGGAGGGCCGGCATGACCGCCTATCAGATTGAAGCGCTTTCGAGGCGCCTCACGGGCCGGCCCGTCGAGTACCTCGAATTCATGAATGTTCCTGACATGAGTTGTGGCGTCTACCGGCTCGTTCCGGGTGCTTCAGACCCTCAGCAGCCCCATAGCCAGGACGAGATCTATTACGTGATCAATGGAGCCGGTTCGTTCCGCGATGACGATGGCGTGCGCCAGATCAGCCCAGGAGACATTCTGTACGTTCCGGCCAACGCCACCCATCGCTTTGAAGACATCATGCAGACCCTGACCCTGCTGGTTGTCTTTGCTCCAGGTAAGAGACAGGCGTGAACAACGGCCAACTAAGCTCAGGCCTCTGTCTGATCATCCTGGTCAGCAGGCTCGGTATAGTTGAAACCCGCAACGCGGTCACGGCCCTGCTCAATCGCAAACTCCAGGGCGGTGTTCACGTTCTCGATCAGTTGCTGGGGTGATTCCGTACCGTGGTAGCTGGTGATCCCGCCGGAATTCGTGATCTTGAGCTGTGGGTCCTTGGAAATCTGAATCTGGCCAATCAACTGACTGATCCGGTTGACGACCATGACTGCCTCGTCCTCAGATGCCCCTGACAGGATAAGACCAAAATTGTCGGAGCCCATGCGGGCGGTGATGTCGACCTCACGCAGGGCTGCCCTGACGATTCGGGCATAGAGTTGAAGCATCTCGTTGGCGCTCGCCAGGCCATGCTGGTCTACCACATCGGAGAACTGATCCACCTGCAACATGATGAGGGTAAAGGCATAGGAGCCTCGATTGCTCATGCCGCTGTGCTGAACCAGCATCTCCAGGAAGTATTTCTCGTTATAACAGCCCGTCAGTTCATCCCGGGTGGTGACCGACGCGAGGTCGGACCTGACTTTATCGAGCTTTTCGGTGGCTTCCTGCAACTTCCGATTCGCCTCGGCCGCCTCTCGCTCAAGACGATTGAGTGCCGAATTGATCACGAGATTGGGCGCCACCATCATCAGAGCCATCGTGATGCCAATCACGATCCACTGATAGATATCGCTGTCGCGAAGCAGAAACAGCACCAGGCCGTACAGCACCACGGTGTTCACGGTCAGCAGCAGGTAGATTCTTGACTTTTGCATCACACATCATGTGAATACCGAAACTTTATGGAATCAACTATTCCACCAAAACACAAGCACTGGTTTACGGACGGTTCATTGCTGGCGCCGGGCTTTACTTTCTGTGGCACTCGCTGGGACACTGACTGTGACACTGGCAGGAGCAAACATGGAGAACTGGCGGCTGGGGGATATCGCGATTACCCGTATCGAGGAACTGATCGGCCCACTGTTCGATCCAGTGAGGTTCTTCCCCGACTATGACCAGGCGGCATTTGACAGGCACCAGGACTGGCTCTACCCCAATCATGTCGACCCTCGGTCCGGTAACCTGATCGCCAGCATGCACTCCTGGCTTGTCCAGACACCGGACCACAACATTCTGATTGATACCTGCATTGGGGATGACAAAGACCGGATGCCTTACCGCAACTGGCACCGAATGCACACCGGATGGCTCTCAAGGCTGCCGATAGACCCCACCGAGGTCGACTTCGTCCTGTGCACCCACCTCCATGTGGACCATGTGGGCTGGAATACGCGGCTGGTCAATGGGCAATGGATCCCGACCTTTCCAAATGCGAAATATGTATTCAGCCAGGCAGAGTTCGATTTCTGGCAGGCGGCACGGTCAACACCAGATCCAGATACCTTCAACGAGGTGAACAACAAGACGTTCGATGACAGCGTTCTGCCGATCATGGGCCTCGCGCAACTCATCGCCGCCAGCGCAGACCTGATACCCGGGGTGATGTCGGTCTCCCCTGCACCGGGCCATACTCCAGGCAGCAGTGCCATCACACTGACATCCGGGCAACAGCAGGCACTGTTTACCGGCGACATCTGCCATCATCCAATTCAGGTCTGGTATCCGGACTGGAACAGTGCCTATTGCGAAATCCCTGATCAGGCCATTGCCACCCGCAGGGCCGTCCTGTCGCGATGTGCAGAGCATCACATGCTGATGATGCCAGCGCACTTCGGGCCCGCTCACGCGGGCTATGTTGACGAGACCGCCTCAGGGTTCGAATTCAGGTTCACTGACTGACACGCAATAACCTGGCGGCCCCATCGCCGGGCCAGCCGTCCGCTAGCGATCGTGTGGGGTCCAGCCGGGGTCTGCAAGCTGGAATATCGTATCCAGCATCCGATAGGTGAGCCCCCAGACGACCTGACCTTCAACGCCGTAGGCAGGAAATGGCTCATGTCGGCCCTGGATCATGAATTTCGTTTCCTGGTAAGAATGGCCGCGGTGCATGTCGTGCAGCGACCCCCACAGCACCGCATCCACTTCGTGATTGAGATCGAGGTCCACATCCGGTTCATGAAGTTCGTAGACGAACGGCACCACGATCAGTTCACCACGCCGCCCCCGGGCATTCGGGCGGACCGCATCCAGCTCGCCAAGACAGGTAGCATGTCGTTGCAGATCAAGGCCGATTTCCTCCATGGTCTCCCGTTCTGCCGTCTGTTGGAGGTTGTCATCCTGAGCCTCACGATGACCCCCCGGAAAAGCCATATGGCCCGACCAGGGGTCGCCCTCGCGGGCGGCCCTCAAAATGAACAGTACTTCCGTATGGTGCCCTGTCTGCCTCAGAATCGTGGCCACGGCAGCCTGCCGGGCCCCCGCCATTTCGCGGTAGGGCTCAGGCGAATGTTCGGCAATCGCCGTTCTGATTCGTTCCAGTGATACCATAACAGTCCAACGTGATCCGGGGCGGATGTCGCCACCATAAGGGCAATGCGAGATTCAAGGAGGCATTATCGTGACTAACCTGAGTTTACACAAACTGATCGCTCCCCTGCTCATAGGCATACTCCTGGCAAGCGGATGCGCAGTGAATCCGGTGACGGGCAAAAACGAGTTGGCTTTCATCAGCGAGAGCCAGGAAATCGCCATTGGCGCCGAGCAATACGCACCATCCCAGCAGTCCCAGGGCGGCCGCTACCGTGTAGACCCATCATTGACAGACTATGTGAGCGAAGTCGGGATGCGAGTTGCCCGGGAAAGTGATCGTGCGCTGCCCTATGAGTTTGTCGTACTCAATGATTCGAGCCCGAATGCCTGGGCCCTGCCTGGTGGCAAGATCGCGGTCAACCGGGGGCTGCTGATGCAGCTTGAAAGTGAGGCAGAACTGGCAGCCGTACTGGGGCACGAGATTGTCCACAGTGCCGCCCGCCACGGTGCCCAGTCCATGCAACGCGGCGTGCTGCTTCAGGGAGCGATGATCGCGACCTCACTGGCCACCCAGGATGAAGCCTACGGTAACTACGTCGTCGGCGCGGCCCAACTGGGCGCGCAGCTGGTCACACTCAAGTATGGGCGAGGCGCTGAACTTGAGGCCGACCGGTACGGTATCGAATACATGGTGCAAGCCGGCTACGACCCGCGCGCCGCCATCTCCCTGCAGGAGACTTTCGTCAGACTCTCGGACTCCGGCGCGCCGAACTGGCTGGAAGGGTTGTTTTCAAGCCACCCGCCTTCAATGGACCGGGTGCAGGCCAACCGGGAATCGGTCTCACAGCTGGACCTTCGGGCAGACCTTGAGACCGGTAAAGAACGCTACGATCAGGCGCTGGCACATCTTCGCTCGGTCCAGCCAGCTTACGAGGAATTGCAACGCGCCCAGTTTCTGGTGAGCGAAAACAAGCTGGAGTCCGCCGAAACAGCTCTGCACAAAGCCATCCGGATAGAGCCGAATGAAGCGCTCTTTCACGGCACCCTTGGCGACGTCTATCGCCTTGAAAACCGTTTCGAATCGGCGACTGGTGCCTACGATCAGGCACTTGCGCTGGACGCCGAGTACTATCGCTATTACCTGGGCCGGGGCCTGGCACTGGCGCGACAGGGCAGGAACGTCGAGGCGAGGGCTGATCTGACCCGAAGCAATCAATTGTTGCCCACAGCTACCGCCATGACCGCCCTGGGCAATCTGTCACTGGCGGCCGGACAACCCGGTGAGGCCAAGGAGTACTTTCGGGTTGCCATGTCAGCTGACAATCAACAGGGCAAGATCGCCCGGAGCGCCTATATTCGGCTGGACCTGCCCGATAATCCTGGTGCCTACTTTGACGTGTCACCTGCCCTGGACGATGGCGTCCTCGTCGCTAATATCGAGAACAAGAGCGGGCTCGCGGTACGGCTACTTGACGTTCACTTTGCCGCACGAATCAACGGCGAACCACTCAGCCGGATCGTCACCGTGCGTGATATCACTGGCTGGGGAAGAGTCTCGTCGGGATGGCGACTGCGCGACGATGACATCCTTTCGGACGTCAGGGTAACGATTGCGAACCCTAGACTGTAATTTTGACCCTCAGGCAGTATGGATCACGCGCCCTGGTTCAGAACCGTACCCACTTCCATCGCCGCCACCCGATCCGGACGCTGCACCCTGATGTGACCGTTAGATGACTCCCGCGCCGGGTGTGAATCTGATGAGGTGTGCGGTCTGATATATTGTGCCCATGAATGAGCTCGCCCCCCGCCAGGATTCCGATGTGCTGCCCACCGGCTTCTGGGCAAAGACCTTTGCCGCATTCCGCATCGCTAACTTCCGCTGGTTCTTTGCGGCGCTGTGCTGCAACTTTGCCTCAATGAACATCCAGATGTTCATCCGCGGCTGGCTCGTGTTCGAAATCACCCACTCCTACGAAAAGCTGGGCTGGATGACCGCCGCCGGCGGCATCGTCGGGCTCATCGCGGCCCCGCTTGGTGGCGTGATAGCCGACCGGGTTCCTCAGAAAAAGACGGTGCTTCAGGCCGCCGGCGTCGCCAATGGCATCGTCACAGTGGTCATCGCGGTTCTGATCACCAGGCAAATGCTGCAGTTTGAGCATCTGCTGGCCGCATCGGTGCTGCAGGGCTTCATCATGAACGGCATGATGCCCTCTCGCCAGGCCCTGACCAGAGACGTGGTCGGGCTCGACCTTCTCACCAATGCCATCGGCCTGTCCACCTCCGGGATGAATGCCGCTCGACTCATGTTGCCGGGCCTGGCGGGCGGCCTCGTGGCCGCACTGGGCGGTGGCGACGGCAATGTAGACCCGGCCAAATGGGTGTATCTGATGATGACCGTTTTGTACTTCGGGGCGGCCGCCATGATGCTGAAGGTCAGGGTGATCGATCACCATCCTCACGACCGCCACCAGGACCCGGTACTGATCCAGATCAGGGCCGGATTCGCCTATGTTCTGCGTACACCCGTGATCTTCATGTTGCTGGGCTGCAACTTCCTGATGGTGTTCTTCAGCATGACCTACTTCATGCTGTTACCTGGCTTTGTCAAGGAGGTGCTCGGTGCCGGGCCGGAGAAGCTTGGGCTGATCATCTCGGTATCGGGACTGGGGTCCCTTGCGGGCTCGTTGGTCATTGCTTCCCTGCCGAATCGCAATCGAGCCCGAATCCTGCTATCCGGTTCGCTACTGGCGGGAATCGCCCTCATGGGTTTTGCCCTCTCCACAAACTACTGGCTTTCGCTGGTCTTACTGACCATCGTCGGCCTGGGCCAGTCTACCCGCATGTCCCTGTCCAACGTCCTGATTCAGTCGCATGTTGATGACGATTACCGGGGCCGTGTGATGAGCATCTACATGCTGGAAATGTCAGTGCTGTCGATCGCAGTCTATCCGATCAGTATTCTGGCAGACGTTCTGGGGCCCCAGTGGGCTGTGGGCGGGTCCGCTGCATGCCTGGTCGTACTGATTCTTGTTCTGTTCAAAGTCCCGGCATATCGCAACCTTGATTGAACCCCGCCAACATTGCCAGCAGGCTGCGTAATTCGTTAGGCTCCACGATCAGTTCAACCACTGCCTCTGCGCTATGGCGAAAATCTTGATCTGGGATCTGCCGGTTCGTCTGTTTCACTGGCTTCTGCTACTGCTGGTCTCCGTGTCGGTGACCACGGGCCTCGTGGGCGGCTACATGGACTACCACATGATGAGCGGATTCGGGATACTCGCCCTTTTGTTGTTTCGAATTGGTTGGGGGTTCATCGGCAGCTATCATGCCCGGTTCCGGAACTTCATGAAGGGGCCAGCCACCACGCTGGGCTATGTGGGGGAGGCCTTTCGATTCAAACGAGGCGGCCAGAACCCCGTACATTATCCGGGACACAATCCCCTCGGTGCACTCAGCGTCATTGCCATGCTGGCCGCTCTGATGTTTCAGGCCGTGACGGGCCTGTTTGCCAATGACGACTTCTTCACGGAGGGGCCGCTCGCCTACCTCGTAAGCTATGACACCAGCCGGGAACTGACCGGACTTCACAAACGCGCCAAGTGGGTGCTCGGCGGCCTGATCGCGCTGCATCTCATTGCCATCGCATGGTATCAGTTCGCTCGATCAACGAATCTGGTGGGGCCCATGATCACCGGCCGCAAAGAAATAACCGACGTCGCGGCGTCAGCTGATGACCAACACGATCCGCATCGCTATCCCTTCCGGGCCGTGGTACTGGCAGTGCTGTGCGGCGCCCTGGTCTACTGGGTGACGGCCCTGGGCTAAATCGGCCCTCGCGACGGGCCGATCAGTGTTCTTCCCGGAAGTCATCATGACAGCCCTTGCACGCCTGCCCTACCGACCGGAACGCCATCCCAACGCCCTCACCCGAGTTGACCGCGCTTTCAAAAGCCGCAGTCGCGTCAATGAACTCGTTCAACGCCGCCTTGAATTCCTCGGGCTTCTCCCAGATTGAGGGCAATGCTTCGGACTTGCCACCACCACTGCCCGCGGGGAAGATCCCGGGCACCAATTTCGCCAGGGCTGCCAAATTCTTCGCGTGAACCGGAAGATTCTCCAGGTGCACCTGGCCGCGCATGATCGCGCCAATCGAACTGGCCTCGCCACCGATGGACTTCATCACACCCTCCCGGTACTTGTACTCAGCCTCGTTTTCCGCGAACGCAATGGGCACGATCACGAGGGACATCAGCACCGCAGTCAGAACTTTCAAGATCACGTCTCCTTGGATTCAAACGAGGTAGTTTACTGTGAGTAGTTGACCGGGGGAACCACAGGGGAGTCATCCGGATTCGCCTGGCTATCTCTCCCGGTGCGAAACCGGTGCCAGACCTGATTATCATTGACCTGCCTGATGTTCGCCGATATGGTTCTCACACTCACAAACCTCAGCCAGACATGACCAAAGAGCAGAACTACCCGTTTGAGGCATCCCTTGCCAGACTCGAGGAACTCGTCACACAAATGGAAAATGGTGACCTGTCCCTTGAGCAGTCACTGAAGACCTTCGAGGAGGGCATCAAACTGACCCGCGAGTGTCAGCAGGCGCTCAAGAACGCGGAACAGAAGGTGGCCCTGCTCATGGAAAAAAACGGTGGTTTGGAAGAACAGCCATTTCAGGAGACCGATGGCTGACTTCTCCCATCTGCGGGATCGGTCGGAGCGAACCCTGACCAGCGTGCTGCAGACACAACCGGCTCCGCAACGACTTAGAGACGCGATGAACTACAGCGTTCTGGGCGGTGGAAAGCGGATCCGGGCAATCCTCGTATACCTGACGACGGACGCGCTTGACGCAGACATTGCACTGGCAGATCTCCCCGCTGCTGCGGTCGAACTGGTCCACGCGTATTCCCTGATCCACGACGATCTGCCCGCAATGGATGATGATGACCTCAGGCGAGGAAAACCGAGCTGCCATATTGCTTTTGATGAAGCAACCGCCATTCTCGCAGGCGATGCCCTGCAGGCGCTCGCTTTTCAGGTCATTGCCACGGACGCAAACCTGCCTGCCCGGACTCGACTGGAGATGGTGATCGGACTGGCCGAAGCAGTCGGCGCAAACGGTATGGTTGCCGGCCAGATGATTGACATGTCGTTTGACGACAGGACCTTCAGGAAGACCGATAACGGGCCCCGAACGGATTCTTTCCACGGCGAGAGGATGCTGGATAATCATGCCCTTGACCGGGTATTTCCGGACCGCGACGGCCTGGAGAACATGCATCAGCTGAAGACAGGCGCATTGATTTCGCTGTCAGCACGGCTCGGCGGCATGATCGCCCGGGCAGACTCCACGACCATGGCGGCGCTCACGGCCTACGGAACCCGGCTGGGTCTCGCGTTTCAGATCCAGGATGACATCCTTGACGCGACCGGCGAAGAGCATCTGTTGGGCAAACCGCCCGGGTCCGATGAACAGACTGGTAAATCAACTTTTGTCACGGTGCTGGGCCTGACGGAAGCCCGGCGCACGCTGGAAGAACTCGTGATCGCCGCGCGCGACGCCATTTCACCACTGGGGCCGCGGGCAGAGCCGCTGGCGCTGCTGGCGCAGTACGTTGGCTCCAGGAATCACTGATGTCACCGCGACGTTCACCCGGTTGTTTTGACAGGCGCCGGGGCCGAACATTTGGTGTTAGAATTCCTGGTTCGCCCGTCAATTCATTTCGGCCACCCGAAACCTGACCAACCTACTATGTTCAATACCATACCGGTGGAACGACCGGACACACCTCTACTTGACCGGATCAACAGCCCTTCGGACGTCCGGGCGTTGTCCGAGTCGGAGCTGACGCAACTCGCCTACGAGCTTCGTCACTTCCTCCTTTATACAGTCGGGCAGACCGGTGGGCACTTCGGGGCCGGGCTGGGTGTCATTGAACTGACGATCGCACTGCACTACGTCTACGACACACCGGATGACCTGCTTGTGTGGGATGTGGGCCACCAGACCTACCCTCACAAGATCCTGACAGGTCGACGTGAGCGTATGAAGACACTGCGCAAGCACGAGGGTATCGCACCGTTTCCATCCAGACAGGAAAGTGCCTATGACACCTTTGGTGTCGGACACTCCTCTACCTCTATCAGCGCGGCACTGGGTATGGCCATTGCCAGCCAGATGCGGCAGGAGCAACGTCGAACGGTCGCCATTATCGGCGACGGTGCGATGACCGCCGGAATGGCCTTCGAAGCCCTGAATCATGTTGCCGACACCGGCGTTGATCTGCTGGTGATTCTGAACGACAACGCCATGTCGATTTCACGTAACGTCGGTGGCCTGGCCAAATATTTTGCCCGAATCCTGAGCAGCCGGCTGTACCTGTCGATGCGTCAGGGCAGCAAGAAGATCCTGAGCCGTATCCCCCATGCCTGGGAATTCGCCAAGCGAACTGAAGAACATATGAAGGGCATGGTTGTGCCCGGTACGCTTTTTGACGAATTGGGGCTCAACTACATGGGTCCCATAGACGGCCATGACCTCAAAGCGCTGGTGCAGA
Source organism: Pseudomonadota bacterium (assembly GCA_027624035.1). Taxonomy (GTDB): domain Bacteria; phylum Pseudomonadota; class Gammaproteobacteria; order Pseudomonadales; family Azotimanducaceae; genus UBA7455. The sequence goes on from JAQBUI010000011.1 coordinate 38,394, forward strand.
CCCTGGAGAATATCAAAGACCTGGATGGACCCCAGTTCCTTCACATCGTCACCCAGAAGGGCAAGGGCTACGGGCCGGCAGAGGATTCACCGGTAGGCACCCATAGCCTGTCCAAGATCGAGAGAACCCCCGCCAAACCCTCGAATCAGCCCAGCTACTCCAACGTATTCGGGAAGTGGCTATGCGATATGGCCGAAATTGACCCGATGCTGGTCGGAATTACCCCCGCGATGCGTGAAGGCTCTGACCTCGTCGCTTTCTCGGAGAAGTTCCCGGACCGATACTATGATGTGGCGATCGCAGAACAGCATTCAGTCACCCTGGCCGCAGGCCTTGCTGTCGCGGGGGCAAAGCCGGTGGTCGCGATCTACTCCACCTTTCTGCAACGGGCGTACGATCAGCTCATACACGATGTGGCCATCCAGAACCTGGATGTGTTATTTGCGATCGACCGGGCCGGCTTGCTGGAAGACGGCCCAACCCACTCCGGCGTGTTTGATCTGTCGTTCCTGCGATGCGTCCCCAACCTCATTGTGATGGCGCCATCGGACGAGAATGAGACCCGGCAGATGCTCTATACCGGTTACTGCCACCCAGGACCGGCGGCGGTTCGTTATCCCCGTGGGGTCGGCCCCGGGATGCAGGTTGAGACCACCATGACGGCCCTGCCGATCGGACGCGCCCGGACATTGCGGGAAGGTGTAACGGTCGCCTTTCTGGCATTCGGGTCCATGGTCGAGCCAGCGCTTGAAGCCGGCGAGACCATGAACGGCAGCGTGATCGACATGCGATTCGTCAAGCCGCTCGATGAAGAAGTGATCAGCGCCATGGCGACCAGCCATGATCTGATTGTCACCGTGGAGGAAAATGTGATCGCGGGTGGTGCCGGATCTGCGGTCATGGAGTATCTGCGGGGCCAGGGGCTAGAGACCGCGATACTGACCCTTGGAATTCCCGATCGATTTATCGCCCAGGACAGTCCCGGCGCAATGCTGGCCGCCTGCGGCCTGAGCGCCCAGGGCATTGTCGAGGCCACCCGACGCCGACTGGAGTCGGTCTCATCTGATCAGGCACTGTCTGCTGACGGACGCTTGGGCCGGTAACGACCCGACTGCCCGGCCCGGTCTGGGTCTCGAGGACGACGCCAACGCAGCGATCGCCAAAAGGAAGGCCCTGATCAGAGGCCACAATCTGAAGTAAACAGGTCTGATTCAAGAAGGGCTCGGAAATCCGGCCTAATTGCTCTTGTTGCCGAACAGATGGCCGAGCTTACCGGCCTTGGTCGCCAGATAGCGGGCGTTGTGATCGTTCTTGCCAGTCTCCAGGGGGATACGTTCAATGATCTCCAGACCCAGCTTGGTCAGCGCATTCACCTTGACCGGATTGTTGGTCATCAGCCGGATTCGGCCAACGTTCAGATGAACAAACATGCTCTTGCACATCGTGTAGTCACGCAGATCGGCATCAAAACCGAGCCGCTCGTTGGCTTCCACGGTATCGGCACCCTGGTCCTGCAGAGCATAGGCCCTGATCTTGTTGATCAACCCTATGCCCCGACCCTCCTGGCGCAGATACAGGATGACACCCGCACCTTCATCTGCGATTCGCTTCATCGCACCCTGGAGTTGTGAACCACAGTCGCAGCGCATGCTGAACAGACAGTCACCGGTCAGACATTCCGAATGCACTCGCGTCAGCACGCTGTCGGCGGCATCAATATCACCCAGCACCAGCGCCACATGTTCGGCCCCGGTGTCAGGGTCTTCGAAACCGTGCATCGTGAACTCACCGAACGGGGTCGGTAAACGGCATGACGCGACGTAGACTACGGACAATGGACTCTCCGGGAATGATCGGCAGTAGCGGTAGGGTTCAACACTCTACTACAGCTTGCTTTTGAGCACCATCAGACCTGACTGCTCGGATATCTCGACGCCCTGCAGAAAGGACATCCCGAGAAGCACATCTCTCGGGTAGTCCCCACCCAGGATCATCGCCGGAACATTGGTCAGCAGGATGTCGCCTACTACCACCGCGTCCAGAGTCACCCGTGTGGTCCAGGCCATTCCGGAAGCTGTCTCGACGCGCTGCCGTACACCTTCGCTCGGATCAATGCCAAGGCGCCGGGCGGCGGTGGCATTCATGGCCACCGTGGTCGCACCGGTATCAATCAGAAATACTGTCGGGACTCCATTGATACTACCCGTGGTTCGAAAATGGCCCATGGAATCCCGGGGAATGGTCACAACCCGTTCCCCTGGTGGCTCGTATCGTGCCCCTACCCGCTGATGCACACTCAGCTGCCAGGTCTGCTCGCCAAAAGCCACCTCTGCCTGGCTGCTGTCGGCACCGACGAGGCGTACCCCGGACCTGGTCTTCTCACCCGTCCTTAACAGCGTCTGCTCGCCGTCAATCAGCAGCAATGCCGCATCTTCAAAGAGTGCCAGGACCTCAATCTCCAGTTGTTCGCTCACCTCAGATGCTTTGATGTCTCGCGCTTCGAGCGGCGAAACCCGGCCCGGCTCACCCTCCCACACGGCGCCCTCGGGTGGCCACGGCTCCCCGAACGCCAGCTGTGAGGCCACCAGCGCGACCAGAAGCGGGGTCAGGCGGCGCTTCACGGGACTGTTCACATGATCGTTTACATGATCATGACGCATTGAGATCTTCTCATCACAGTTCACAGGAGCGTACCCGCCGCGAGGGCAATGGCCTGCAACACCAGGCACGCAAAGAGCCCTGCAACCACATCGTCCAACATGATTCCGAGGCCACCCTGGACCCGGCGATCCAGATAGCCGATGGGCCAGGGTTTCAGGATATCGAAAATTCGGAACAGCACCAGACCCAACAGCACATACAGCCAGCCCGGCGGCGCCCAGGCGAGAGCAATCCAGAGACCCACAAATTCATCCCAGACCACCATACCCGGGTCTTTGATGGCGAGTCTTCGGGCTGCCACATCGCAGAGGTACACCCCTGCCACAAACCCGATGAGCACCACCGCGCCATAGGCCCATAGGGGAAGCTGTGACAAAGCCATGAATGGCACCAGGGCGACAATGGACCCGGCTGTTCCAGGCGCTCTGGGGGCCAGACCGCTGCCAAAGCCGAGGGCAAGGCAGTACACCGGGTCGGTGATGACCGTACGAAATGACGGTCGGCTAGAAATGGGAGTATCCGCTCACGTCGGCCTCAGTGGATTGCCCGGCCGCATCGATCAGTCTGATTCCGGAACCGGTAACGATTCTGCCTATCAGCGCGATGTTGATTCCAGCCTCTGCGGCAAGCGCCAGGAGCCGGGATTCATGGTCCATCGGCGCGCTGAAACAGAGCTCATAGTCATCCCCTCCCGCCAGTGCCAGTCGGCTCGCGTCCGGGCCGGAAAAAGCCACCAGCGACTCTGACAACGGCAAAGATGGCAGCATGATTTCCGCGCCGACGCCGCTTGCCTGCAGCAGATGATCAAGGTCCGCCAGCAGCCCGTCCGATACGTCAATACAGGCCGATGCCAACGGGCGCAGCTGCTGGCCCAGCCCGAGCCTGGATGGCGGGCGGATATAAGCCGCCTTCAGATCGTCATAGCCGGTGATGCCAGCACGGAGCACCTGCAGTCCCGCGGCCGCATCTCCCGGATGGCCGGTAACGAAGATGCCTTCGTGGATACTTGCCCCCCGACGCAGCAGACCCTGGCCAGAGGGAACCACGCCCATGACGGTGATGGTCACCGACAATGTGCCGCGAGCCATGTTCCCGCCCACCAGGGCGATTTCCTGTTCTCTTGAAATCGCATCGATGGTGGTCGCGAATGCCTGTAGCCATTGATCATCAGACCCGGGCAGTGTCAGCGCCACCAGAAACCCGAGCGGCGCTGCGCCCATGGCAGACAGATCGCTCAGGTTTGCCGCCATGGCACGATGGGCAACCAGATCCCCCGGGGAATCCGCTGGAAAGTGCACCTCAGACAGCAGCGTGTCGGTCGACACACAAAGCTCATGGCCCTCGGGAACATTGAGTAACCCGCAGTCATCGCCCGGCCCCAGCACCACGCGCTGATCAGAATGACCAATGCCGGAGAAGAAGCGGCCGATGAGCTCGAACTCGCCTTTCTCGCCTTTCTCCACGATCAGCCTCGCTTCTCCGTGACTCTATGGATACGGGCGACCCGGTCCAGGATGGAATTGACGTAGCGATGCCCCTCACTGGCACCGAACGTCCTCGCCAGTTCAATGGCCTCGTTAATCGCGACCCTAAAGGGAACATCAATGCAGTTTACGAGTTCATAACTCCCAATCAGCAGGATAGAGCGTTCAACCGGATCAAGCTGTTCGACCTTGCGATCCAGATGAGGCGCCAGCATGGCCAGCAGGTCATCCCGGCTGGCCTCGACGCCACGCAGCAGCATCTCGAAGTATTTTCGATCGACGCCCTTCATATCCTGCAGCGCGGCGAACTGGGTACAGACCTCATTGGCACTGTCGCCTGTCATGGACATCTGGTACAGGGCCTGAAGGGCCAGCCGACGAGCCAGGCTCCGGGCGTTAGGTTTTGTTCCGCGGGAGCCGTTCACGATCCGGGTACGGGCTGGCACTGCTGCACACACTTCATCCGAGGTTGCGGCACAGGCTGACCATCTCAAGGGCCGTCAGGGCCGCATCGGCACCCTTGTTACCGGCCTTGCTGCCGGACCGCTCAATCGCCTGTTCAATTGTATCCGTGGTCAGAACGCCAAAGGCCACGGGCAGGTCTTCTTCCAGAGATACCCGGGCAATGCCACTGGCACACTGACCTGCAACATAGTCAAAGTGGGGCGTACCACCGCGAATGACCGCACCCAGGGCAATGATGGCGTCATAATCACCCGTTCGTGCAAGGCGACGCGCCGCCAGTGGCAACTCGAACGCACCGGGTACCTTCACCACAGTCACGTTCCCGTCTGCAACGCCGTGGCGCTTCAGCGCGTCCAGTGCACCTTCCACCAGCGAATTGACCACGAACTCGTTGAATCGAGCGACTACGATACCGTAGCGCCCAGTACTGGCGGAAAAATCACCCTCTATCGTCCTGGCCATGGTTGTTCACCTGTTGATTATGCTTGATCGGAAGAAACTGGATTCGCCGTGATGCGAATGTCGGACCCAACCATACGCACATCCGACACTTCGAGTTCATGGAGACCGCTCATCTTACCAATTTCCGGAAGATTCAGTAACGACCTTGCCTGGTGCCCCATGAACCTTGGTGCAACATAGATCACCACCTCGTCTATCAGTTGCTCCCGGACCAGCGCGCCAGCGAGGGTCGCACCACATTCGAACAACACCTCGTTACAGTCCCGCCGGGCCAGTTCAGCCATGAGGCTGACCAGGTCGACCCGGCCGCCTGACTCAGCGGCCAGGCGGCAAACCGCTACACCGGGAACAACTTCGGCCGGACCGGTGGTCACGACCACGGTATCCGGATTGGCCAGAACACGGGCATTTGGCGGAATCCTGCCGCGGGAGTCCAGCACAAAGATGGGCCTCGGCAAAGCAGCCGCGAGGTCAGCATGTTCGTGTTGAAGTTGACTGGCACGGACGGTCAGCGCGGGGTCATCATCAATCACCGTCTGCACTCCGGTAACAATTGCTGAACTGCGGGCCCGCAGTTTCTGCACGTCGCTGCGTGCCCCCGGGCCTGTGATCCACTGGCTTACACCATTGGCGAGGGCGGTCTTGCCGTCCAGGGTCATCGCCAGCTTGATCCGAACAAAAGGGCGGCCCTGCTCGAATTTACTGATATGGCCTGGGTTGAGTGTTCGCGCCGACAACGCCATGAGGTCCGTCGTGACCGCAATGCCAGCCTTCTGAAGGGCGGCGAACCCCGCCCCTTGATTTTTTGGGTGAGGGTCTGCCATGGCGGCCACCACACGCGTGACCCCGGCGCGGACCAGGGCCACCGCACACGCAGGCGTGCGGCCCTCGAAGCTGCATGGCTCCAGCGTCACGTATGCCGTGGCACCGCGCGCCCGGGGCCCGGCAATTCGAAGGGCCATGGCCTCAGCATGCTCCTCACCCGCCCTGCGATGGTAACCCTCGCCGACAATCTCATCACCGACCACGAGTACACAACCCACACGCGGATTCGGATGGGTCGTATACAGGCCCCTTTCAGCGAGGCGCAGTGCACGCGCCATGAATACCTCGTCAGTCACGAGAAGGTGCCCTGATCTTGCTGGCCTCCTTGACCGGCCGGTTACGCTTGCCGCTTCGGCCTTTGCCCATCTTGGCAATCTCCCGCTTGAATTCATTGACGTCCTGAAAGCTACGATAGACCGAGGCAAACCGCACGTACGCGACATCGTCCAGTTCGCGCAGTTCCTTCATCACCAGTTCTCCCACCTCCCGGGTCTGGACCTCACGTTCGCCAGTCGCTCGCAAAGAATGCTTGATGTGGTTAATGATGGTCTCAATGTCTTCCAGACTGACCGGGCGTTTTTCCAGCGCTCGCAGCAGGCCGTTTCTCAGTTTGTCTTCATCAAAGGGCTGCCGACTGCCATTGCTCTTGATCACCCGCGGCAGCACCAGTTCGGCACTTTCAAAGGTCGTGAAGCGTTCACCGCATTGCTGACACTCGCGGCGGCGCCTGACCTGATCGCCATCGGAGACCAGGCGGGAGTCGATTACCTTGGTTTCGCTGTCACTACAAAATGGGCAATGCAAGACGGATACCCTCATGAAAGGGGCAATTCTACTGTATTCGGCAAGGCCGATCAGAACGATGCTTTGTGGGTGATCGGGCTATTGCTAGAATGGCGTCTTTTGCAACCGTTGATCCCATGGCACAGTACGTTTTCACCATGTCCCGGGTGGGCAAGACAGTCCCACCCAATCGAACGATTCTCAAGGACATTTCCCTGTCCTTCTTCCCTGGCGCCAAGATCGGTGTTCTGGGTCTGAACGGTGCCGGCAAGTCCACGCTGCTCAAGATCATGGCAGGCGTTGACAAGGACTTTCACGGTGAAGCGAGGCCCCAGCCCGACATCAGGATCGGATACCTCGCCCAGGAACCCGAGCTGGACCCGGGCAAAGACGTCCGGGGTAATGTTGAAGACGGCGTCGCCGCGCTGAAGGCACTGCTGGATGAATTTAACGCCGTCAGCGATCAGTTTGCCGAGCCCATGTCCGACGATGAAATGAACGAATTGCTGGAGCGGCAGGGTGATCTGCAGCTCAAGATCGACGCCCAGGATGGCTGGGATCTGGACCGACGGATCGAGGTGGCCGCCGACGCGCTGCGCCTGCCGCCATTCGATGCTGACGTCACGAAACTGTCCGGTGGCGAACGGCGCCGGGTTGCACTGTGCAGACTGCTGATCTCCAGCCCGGACATGTTGCTGCTGGACGAACCGACCAACCATCTGGATGCAGAGAGCGTCGCCTGGCTTGAGTTATTCCTGAAGGATTTCACGGGAACCGTCGTCGCCATCACTCACGACCGATATTTCCTGGATAACGTGGCGGGCTGGATTCTTGAGCTGGACAGAGGCTATGGAATTCCGTTTGAAGGCAACTACAGCGCGTGGCTGGGCGCTAAGGAAGTTCGCCTTCGCGTAGAAGAACAGCGCGAACAGGCAAGGCACAAGGCCATCAAGGCAGAACTGGAATGGGTCAACACCCAGCCGAAGGGCAGACAAGCCAAGAACAAGGCCCGACTTGCCCGCTTCGAAGAGATGAACTCCGCAGAGTTTCAGACTCGCAATGAAACACTGGAGCTCTACATTCCACCCGGCCCGCGCCTCGGGGATGTGGTGCTGGAAGTCACGGACCTCGCCAAGGCATTCGGCGATACGCTGCTGATTGACGGGCTGACGTTTTCAGTACCAAAAGGCGCCATTGTGGGCATCATTGGTGCCAACGGTGCCGGCAAGTCCACCCTGTTCAGAATGATCTGTCGCACTGAGACCCCGGACACGGGCACCCTTCGCGTCGGAGAAACCGTCGAGCTCGGGTATGTGGACCAGAGCCGTGATTCCCTCTCCGATGACAAGACCGTGTGGGAGGAAATCTCCGAAGGCCAGGACATCCTGCAGATCGGCAGGTACCAGACCCAATCGCGTAGCTATGTCAGCCGGTTCAACTTTCGCGGCGGTGATCAGCAGAAGCGGGTCAGGGATTTATCCGGCGGAGAACGAAATCGGGTCCATCTTGCCAAACTGCTCAAGAAGGGCGCGAACTTCCTGCTCCTGGATGAGCCCACCAACGATCTTGATGTAGAAACCCTCCGTTCACTGGAACAGGCCATTGAGTCATTTCCCGGCTCCATGATGGTCATCTCCCATGATCGCTGGTTTCTTGACCGGATCGCGACCCACATCCTCGCATTCGAGGGTGACAGCAAGGCGACCTGGTTCGAGGGCAGCTACAGCGACTATGAACAGGCCCACAAGCGGGACACCGGCGGCGAGATCACCCCCACCCGAATCCACTACAGAAAGCTCGCCTGACGCCCGATGGCCAGGTGCCGGAGGCCGTTTGGGTGGAGCTACTGCCAAGCCAAAGATGATGGAGTTAGAAGGAATAAAATACACTGTCCTGACCGATGCCTTCCGGCCTACACAGCCACAGCGTCCAAGGCTTCCCGCAGGCTGGTGACCCCGACCACCTCAATACCGGGAATGGGTTTACGTGGCGCATTGCCGCGCGGCACGATGGCGCGTTTGAAACCGTGCTTGGCGGCCTCACGTAGCCGCTCCTGACCGTTCGGGACAGGACGAATCTCACCGCCCAGGCCCACTTCGCCGTAACAGATCAGTTCCTTCGGCAGCGCGATGTTTCGAAAACTCGATACGATCGCCAGCAGCAATGCCAGATCACTGCTGGTCTCGGTCAGCCGAAAACCGCCGACGGCGTTGACGAACACATCCTGATCTCCTACCTGCAGTCCACCATGGCGGTGCAGCACCGCAAGCAGCATGGACAAACGACTGGCCTCAAACCCGACGCTGACCCGACGGGGATTGCCCATCAGGGATTCATCCACCAGTGCCTGGACCTCAAGCAGCAACGGCCGGGTGCCTTCCCAGGCCACCATGACAATGCTGCCGGGGGGTACCTGCTGGTCTCTCGACAGGAAGATGGCCGATGGATTCGATACCTCAACCAGGCCCCGCTCTGTCATCGCGAAGATCCCTACCTCGTTGACGGCACCATACCGGTTCTTGCTGCTACGCAAGGTGCGAAACCGTGCATCGGATTCACCATCGAACATGATGAACGTATCAATCATATGCTCCAGAACCCGGGGGCCAGCGAGTGAACCGTCCTTGGTCACATGACCCACCAGGATCAGCACCGCGTTTGACGCCTTGGCTTCGCGGATAAGCAGGGCGGCAGACTCCCGCACCTGGGTCACGCTGCCCGGCGCCGAGTCGGCAGACTCGGAATACATGGACTGGATTGAATCGATGACGCAGAGCCCCGGGCCCACCTCCCGCCATGTGTCGATGATGCGTTCAACGCTGGTCTCTGCCATCGCCTGAACATGATCCATCGGCAGCCCAAGACGTCGGCCGCGCATTGCAATCTGCGCCAGGCTCTCCTCTCCGGTCACATACAGCGCCTTCAATTGGCCAGCGGCACGACAGAGGACCTGCAGCAACAGCGTGCTCTTGCCGGCTCCGGGATTACCGCTGATCAGGATGACCGACCCCGGTACCATGCCGCCACCCAGCACCCGGTCGAGTTCCCCCATGCAACTTGGAATTCTGGGCGTCTCTGCAGTAGCCACTTCCGACAGGACGCTGAGACGGGAAACCTCGCCCGCGTAACCAACGCGTGCTGTACTCCGACTGCCGGAACGGTTCCCGCCCCGCCCGGCTTCGCCAATGGAAAGCTGCTTCAAGGTGTTCCATGCGCCGCAGTCGTTACACTGGCCCTGCCATTTCCCGTAATCTGAACCGCAGTCGCTGCACACAAAGACCGTTTTATTTTTCGCCATGCTGGGCACCATACACCGGACGTCGGCTGACGCGCTTGCCAATATGTGACAGCAGCGTGTAGGGAATCGTCCCGCTGCGGGCAGCGACTTCATGAATCGGAATCCGGGTTCCCCAGAGCTCCGCCTGATCACCGATGCGAACTTGCTGGCCATCTGCCAGCAGAACACAGATCATGTCCATGGAGACCCGGCCCACCACCCGGCAGCGGCATCCTCCCAGCCATACCTGCGCCTCCTGGCTGACCTCCCTTGGATATCCATCAGCATAGCCAGCCGCCAACACGGCAACACGGCACCTGCGCTCAGCAGTCCAGATGCCGTGGTAGCCTACGGAGTCCCCCGCGTTAAGGTCATTGATCGCGATCACCGACGCGGTCAGAGTCATCGCCGGGCGCAGTCCATGGTTCCGGTCTGCAAAAGGCGATACGCCATACAGCATGATGCCCGGGCGTACCCAATCCAGATGAGCCTGCGGAAACGCCAGGATGGCAGCGGAATTCGCGACCGAGAGCGGCACATCGTAGCCGGACAGGGCCGTCCGAAACTGATTGATCAGGTCAGCAGTGGTCCCATGGTCATCATCGGCACTCGCCAGATGAGTCATGACCCCCAGCAGCCGGGACCGGCCCAGACGGTCCAGCAGGCCAGACAATGCCAACCCGGAGGCGTTGAATCCCAACCGGTTCATCCCGGTGGTGACCTTCAGCCAGACCCCGTGATCAAATGGCACCCTGTCAAGCAGGTCCAGTTGATGGGGGGAATGCAGCACAATGTCTGCACCGAGGCCCTGGATGCGGCGCAGCTGGGATTCATCCATCGGCCCTTCCAGCACCGTCACCGGGGCGGTAATGCCGCATTCCCGCAGTTGCGCCGCTTCCTCGATCCGCGCCACACCAAAGGCGTCAGCATCCGGCAGGGCCTGCGCGGAGGCCACCGCACCGTGACCGTAGCCGTCGGCCTTGATGACGCACATGACTTTGCTGGCAGGCGCCAGACGTTTGACTACCCCAAGGTTGAAAGAAAGTGCACTGCAGTCGATGGTCGCCTGCACGGCGACGCTGTCAGCGGCCATTGATCCTGTCATCCGAATCATCACACGCGGCCACCGGGGACGGCCTAGTAGTAATCATCATAGCCCTGGGCGAGGTCTTCGAATCTGGTGTACTGCCCCCGAAACGCCAGTTTCTCCTTGCCGATGGGACCGTTGCGCTGCTTGAGTATGATGATCTCGGCAACACCCTTCTCAGCGTCCTCGTGATAGACCTCATCACGGTAGATGGCCATGATCACATCCGCGTCCTGCTCAATGGCGCCTGACTCCCGCAGATCAGACATGATCGGACGCTTGTCCGGGCGCTGCTCAAGACCCCGGTTGAGCTGTGAGCCTGCCACCACGGGACAGTCGAATTCCTTGGCGATGGTCTTCAGGCCCCGGGAAATCTCCGAAATCTCGCCAGCCCGATTCTCCACGGTTCCGGGTACCTGCATGAGTTGCAGATAGTCGACCAGAATCATACCCAGCTGGCCGTACTCCCTGGCCACCCGCCGGGCTCTGGAACGGATCTCGTTTGGCGTGAGTGCAGCGGTGTCATCCACAAACAGCGGGCAGTCGTTCAGCAGTGTGACGGCCGAGGTCAGACGGGGCCAGTCATCATCATCCAGCTGGCCGGTCCTGATTTTGCCCTGATCAATTCTGCCGAGCGACGACAACATCCGCATGATCAGCGAGTCAGCAGGCATCTCCAGACTGAACACCAGAACAGGCTTGCTGCCGTCCATCACCGCGTTCTCCGCCATGTTCATCATAAACGCGGTCTTGCCCATGGAAGGTCGCCCCGCGACCACGATGAGGTCCGATGGCTGCAGGCCGGAGGTCATCTTGTCAATGTCCCGAAAACCGGTGCTGATGCCGGTGAGTGCGCCCTTGGTTTCAAACAGCACGCCAATTCGATCCACGGCTTTTGCAAGCAATGGCCGAATCGCCTTGGGACCACCGCTATCCGGTCGTTCATCCCCAATCTTGAAAACCTTCGACTCGGCCTCGTTGATCAGGGTCGCCGCATCACGCCCCTGGGTGTTGAAACCACTTTCGGCGATTTCATGTGCCACCGAGATCAGTTTTCTGACGATCGCCCGTTCGGAAACGATCTCCGCATAGGCCCGAATATTGGATGCCGTGGGCGTATTGGCCGCAAGGTCGGAGATATAGGTGAGGCCACCGACATTCTCCAGTTCATTGAGCCCCTCCAGGGCCTCGGAGATGGTAATGACATCCAGGGGCTTGTTCTGCTCAACCAGAGATTCCATACAACGGAAGATCGTTCGGTGATCTCCTCGATAGAAATCGGCGGCATTGACGATACCGGAAATCCTGTCCCAGGCAGTCTCATCCAGCATCAGCCCCCCCAGCACAGACCGTTCGGCTTCAAGGGAATGAGGCGGTACTTTCAGGAGTGAGGCGGTATCGTTGGGTGGGGTGGCCAAGGTTTGAAACAGGTCCAGTCGGGGTCAACAGATTAATTCATCGGCCCTGGTTTTGTAAGGCCCACTGGGAGGGAGAAGGTGCCTGTGGTCACCCAAGATGACCTGATCGTCATGTCTGGTCGGGCGCAAAGCTCCCTCGTACCGACAAAGTCGACAGCCCGGGAAGCTCTGATCAAGTGGACTTTGGTGAGAGCAAGCAGCCTTGAGCTTGACCATCTCAAACGCCGGCCCCTCGAATCAGTGAACTTCAGACCACCTTGTGTGTGCCCGCATTAGCACGTCGTCGTGCAAGAAAGTGCTCAAACTGAACCGCGTATCAGTGAACTCCCATGAAAGGACCATTCACAGAACATCGCAAGGGCGCTTCAATTTCGGGATATTCCGAGGATGACTCCAACACAGCCATCACCAAGAAAGAACCTGAACCAGTGGTTCTACTGTTACTCTTCCGCGATGACGGAGACTTTGACAATCGCATCCACGTCGCTACCCAGATGCACGTCGACCTCATATTCACCGATTTCGCGGATCGGGCCTTCAGGCAGCCGTACTTCGCTGTTCTCCAGCACAACGCCCTTGTCGGTCACTGCATCTGCAATATCGCGCACGGTAACAGAGCCAAACAGCTTACCCTCTTCGCCCGCTTTGACCGTCAGGGTGATCGACAGGGATTCTATCTCTGCCTTTCTGGCAATCGCTTTGGTTTGCTGATCACGTACAATGGCCTCGAGCTCTGCGCGTCGACTTTCGAAGTCCGCGATGTTGTCACGGGTGGCCGGGACTGCCTTTTTCTGAGGAATCAGGAAATTCCGACCGAATCCGGCCTTGACGGTGACCTGTTCTCCCAGATCACCCAGGTTTGCGATGTTTTCCAGCAGTATTATTTCCATCGTTGGTACTCTACGTTTGACGTTATTTAGGTTGTGATTGACCGGTTGCTTTATCGAACGCGTTGGCCACCTCTTGATTCGCCCTCGCCCGACTGCCGTCCGGCCCTGTTATTCGGCTGTTTTCTCGATTGTTACTCGACCGTTTTCGCCTAAGTGGCATCCATTCGCTTCCGCAAATCCAGGTAGCTGTCCATCAACGCCAGCGATGCCAGCAGCGGATAGACAAACTGGAAGAAGAACAGCAGCAGCAGGTAAAACGCCACCAGCCAGTTGCTGGACATCTCCTTGCTCTTGATCATCCAATGGACTATTCCAAGACCCGAGAAGATCAGCGGAACAGTCAGAAGCGGTATCCAACGCCCCAGCAGGTCATTGAATGCGATGCAGAGCACCAGCAACAACACGATGACCGTGCTGAGTCGCGGCGTCATCCGCAGCCCATGAAACTCCTTTTGAAATCCACCCGGGTTATAGAGCATGCTCTGCCACCACCGGGCGAGCACCAGCAGCGCCAGCATCGCGTACGCCTGGCCCATGGCAAAAAACCCTACGATCGCATTCCGCGCCACTTCCTCAGAGACCGATACCGCCATGGACTTCGAATACTCGAGGTAGATCTCTACAAAGGTGACCAGCAGATCAGTGGCGGTGTACTGGAACACCAGGCTGCCGACCCCTCCGATCAACACTGCTGCCGCCAGGGTAAATTCCCAGGACACGGTGACGCGAAGGATCAACGCCAGTGACGCGGTGCCAAGGATCGCAATCAGCGGCGTTGGGTCACCCGACAGATAGACCAGCCCGCCCAGCGGCAACAGGGTCCAGAGCAGGACAAGCCCGCCTTCCCCGCCGCCCTTGCGGAGTATCACCAGCGACACAATGGCCGTACTGATCCAGTTCACGAGCGGAAGTGGTGCAGTCACCACGCTTGCACCGATCGCATACGCTCTTCCGCGCATCACAAATTCTGCTAGTGCTCGCATCCCGGGGGACTCGCCACGCGCCGACGTTAACGTCGACGCGCTACTTGTGGGCGTCCGTATAAGGGAGCAAGGACAGAAAGCGCGCACGCTTGACGGCCTTGGCCAGCTGTCTCTGATACCTGGCTTTGGTTCCGGTAATACGCGATGGCACGATCTTGCCTGTCTCGGACACGTATTGCTTCAGGGTCTCAAGATCCTTGTAATCAATCTCTACGACACCCTCGGCGGTGAACCGACAGAATTTCCTGCGTCGATAAAATCTTGACATGCTCAGGCCTCCTCTGCCGTGGCGGTATCGGAATCTTCCTCATCACTGCCTTCAGCACCGCTGCTGGTGTTTCTGGCAGCCCGGTTTTCATTCCGGCTGTCGTCACGGTCTTTTCTTTCCTTGGACTCATTCTCGATCTTCATGATCGGTGATTCCTCGGTATCAGCCTGTTTGCGCCCCATGATCATATTGCGCAATACCGCGTCGTTGAACCGGAAAGCAGTGTTGATCTCTTCCAGCGTGGGCTTATCGCATTCAATGTTGAACAGGACGTAATGGGCTTTGTGGATCTTGTTGATGGGGAAGGAAAGCTGTCTTCGGCCCCAATCTTCGGTGCGGTGGATGGTGCCGCCACCCTGAGTAATCAGATTGGAATATCTTTCGATCATTCCGGGCACCTGTTCGCTTTGATCAGGGTGCACCAGAAACACGATCTCGTAGTGTCTCATTTGAGCTCCTTACGGTGAATGCCTCCCGCCATATTGGGCAGTGAGGCAAGGAGAATTTATGTTGTCCCGGATTTCCCGCCCGTGAAGGCCGGAAAAGGCCGCGAAGCTTACTGAATCGACGCGCCTGATGCAAGCGCCCGCTGCCTGGTAGCCTCGTACAGCGTGATGCCGGTCGCGACCGACACATTCAAACCGAGGGCCGAGGTGACCATTGGGATGGTACAGAGCAAATCACAACGTTCCCGGGTCATCCGGCGCAGACCGCTCTCCTCGGAACCCATGACGAGCACAATATTGCCAGTCAGGTCGATGTTCTCAAGCGATTCCCCACCGCCGACAACGGTCCCCACCGCCCAGCAGCCGGCAGCCTTGAGCTGATCAAGACAGCGGGCGACATTGGCCACCTGTAGACAGGGGATCACTTCGACCCCGCCGCTTGCAGATTTCCTGGCACCGGGGGTCAGCCAGGCGCTGTTGTCACGCGGCACCAGCACCGCATCCGCCCCGAATGTCGCGGCACTGCGAATACAGGCACCCAGATTACCCGGGTCGGTGATTCCGTCCAGCAGTACAAAGAGCCAGGGCCTGGCTCTGGCGGCCTCGAGAATGGCCTCAAGGGACTGTGCCCGCTGCGCATTACCGACGTAGAGAACCACCCCCTGATGATGGTCAGCCACCTCATCGAGCAGCGCCTTGGGTTGATATTCGACCGGACACCCTACTTTTCTTGCTCGCGCTTCTATCTCTCTCAGCCTCGGCCCCAGCTTTCCCTCCTTCAGGATCAGCTTCTCCGGTGCGCTGTCGGCAGCATCCAGAAACGCCAGGGTCGCATGGATGCCATGAATGATCGTCGTCATCTGCGAGCGCCCTTGCGTCGCTTGCCGCCGCGTCGGTCACCCGCCTTGCCAGGCTTACCTGCCCTGCTTGCTTTCGCCAGACGTGGACGATCACGTTTGATTGGCTCATGACTGACCAGTTCAAAGTCAATCTTGCGCTCGTCAACGCTGACCCGGGCGATCTGAACGGTCACGTTGTCGCCAAGACCAAATATGAGCCCACTCTTTTCACCTACCAGGCACTGACTGGCCTGATCAAACTGGTAGTAGTCGTTCACCAGCGTGCTCACGTGGACCAGCCCTTCGGTCAATACCTCCGATAATTGTACGAAAAACCCAAAGCTGGTGACCCCGGTGATCACGCCAGGCTCGGTATCGCCTACCCTGCCATGGACGTATTCGCACTTCATCCATTCCAGAACCTCATAGACGGCGCTCTCCGCGCGACGCTCAGTGAACGAGCACGACTCGCCGAGTTCGACCAGTTCATCCATCCCATAGTCGTAGTCTCTGACTGGCGCCGCGCCCGAAAAGCGCCGAACCAGTGCACTGGTCGTCTCACCGTGAATCACGGACTTGATCAGGCGATGTGTCAGCAGGTCCGGATACCGCCGGATCGGCGAGGTGAAATGGGTATAGCGCCGATAGTTGAGCCCGAAATGACCCACATTGTCCGGCTGGTAAACCGCCTGGGAGAGCGACCGCAGCACCACGATCTGCAGGACATGACCATTGGGCTTGCTCCGCAATTCGAGCAGCGCCCGTTGGAAATCATCCGGCTTCAGCACACCTTTGGGCAGACCGATGCCAACGGAATCGAGGAACGTTCGCAGGTATTCAACCTTCTCCTCTTCGGGCCTCTGGTGAACCCTGAACAGCCCCTTCAGCTCAAGTTTCTCGATGAACGCCGCCGCACTCACGTTGGCGCACAACATGCACTCCTCGATCAGTTGATGGGCACGGTTTCGATCGCGGCGCGAGATGGCACCGATGGCGCCCCATTCATCGAACTCGAACGCGAGTTCCGTTGAATCGAAATCCAGCGCACCTCTCTCCCCACGGGCCGACAGCAGGACGCCAAGCAGCCGGTATGCTGCCTCGAGCGAAGGCGCAAAGGGCCCTTCCGGAGGGCCGTCGGCAACCTGTTCATAGGTCAAACGGGCTGCGGACCGGATAACGGCTTCGTAGAACTGGTAACTGGTCACCCGGCCGCTGGCAGACAGCCCCATCTCACAGACCAGTGCCAGGCGGTCCACATCCGGCCGGAGTGAACACAGGCCGTTGGACAGCGACTCGGGCAGCATCGGAACCACATGCTGGGGGAAATACACTGACGTTCCCCGGAGCCTGGCCTCCTGATCCAGTGCCGTCCCCAGCCGGACATAGTGCGCCACGTCGGCGATCGCCACATAGAGACGCCAGCCACCCCGCGCCCGGTCTTCGCAATAGACCGCATCATCAAAGTCCCGGGCGTCCGTGCCGTCGATCGTCACAAACGGCAGCTCACGCAGATCACGGCGCGCCTTTTTGTCCGCAGGCGCGACCTCCGCCGGCAGTGCCGCAACCTCGCCGAGGACATCCTCGCCAAACTGATAGGGAATCTCGTGATTGTGCAGGCTGACCTTGATTTCAAGCTCTGCGGTCAACTGCTCACCCAGTACCTCGAGTACTTCGCAGCTCGGTATGCCGTGCATGGAAGGTTGGTCCACGATCGCCGCAGTGACGATCAGCCCTTCTTCCAGATCATCCGCCGGATGGACCAGAATTTCCTGACAGATCCGGTTGTTCAGGCTCTCCAGGAACCAGGCCTGATTCTCAAAGTACAGACGCCCGACGATCTGCTGGGTCTTGCGTTCGATGACCTCCACGATTTCACCTTCCGGGCGGCCCCGTCGGTCGATGCCGCGAATTCGAACGAGCGCGATGTCCCCGTGGAAGACGCCCCGCATCTGACGATGCCCCAGGAAGATATCCTCCTCATCATCGGCTTCAGGAATCAGAAAGCCATAACCATCCATATGGCCTGCGATCCTGCCCCGAACCAGGTCCATCCGGCTGGCAATGGCATAGACATTGCGGCGGTCGGCGATGAGCTGACCATCCCTGACCATCGCGCGCAGACGGTTCTGCAGGGCATCCCGCTGCCAGCTTTCCTCCATGTCCAGGGTCTTGGCGAGGCGCTTGATACTGGCTGGCTCGCCAATGGATTCCATGGTCTCAAGGATCAGCCTGCGGCTGGCAATGGGCCTTTCGTACCGCTTTTTCTCCTGTTCTGCGTCAGGGTCGTGCAATCTTGGTTCTCATTTGTCTGTTCTCGAATCAGGGCTGACCGGGATAGCCACCCAATGGTTGGTGGGTATTATAGCGGGTCAATTGACACAACCCCGCTGCAACTGTAATCTTCGCCGTCCTTGCCGAGGTGGTGGAATTGGTAGACACGCTAGCTTCAGGTGCTAGTGGGGGCAACCCCGTGGAGGTTCAAGTCCTCTTCTCGGCACCAACCAACCACGTAACATGCCTCATAACTTGCTGATCCATAAGCGTTCAACGATCTGAACCATGGACCAGCAGACAAATACGACGACTCTAAAGCCCCCACGATACACGTACCTCAAGAAGAACGTACTGTTTTTCGCGTGAGCAGGATCCGAGCTGAGGATAACGCGCCGATGCCGTCGACCGAGTCAGCGCAGACATTCCCACCGACGAAGGCGTTCAGGTAGTTCAGTATCTCGAACAGTCATCTACAGCTGGTCGCTGCAATTTACAGTCACGCAATCAACACACCGGCACAACGATGCCTGGCGTGCCTTTAGGCCTTGAGGCCTTGAGGGTACAGACGCTTCAACGATAAAACGGACTCCCCCTGCCAGAATTTCGGCATCATAGTGCCACTGATCAATATCGGCATGAAGGAGTCCATGTAATGCAGTGTACGACCATTGGGGTAGATCTCGCAAAGTCAGTGTTTCAGGTATCCATCGCCAACCAGGCAGGCAGGATAGTTGACCGTAGGCGATTGTCTCGCAGCCAGTTCGATCGCTTTCTCGCGAATCAGCAAGCCGCTGAGTTGGTGATGGAAACGTGCGCCACGGCGCACTTCTGGGCGCGCAAGGCGCGCGACTATGGCCATCAGCCACGACTGCTCCATGCGCCCTACGTCCGGCCCTACGTTCGACGCAACAAGACCGATGCGGCTGACGCCGACGCACTGGTCCGTGCAGGCAAAGATCCGGACCCCAAGCCGGTCCCGGTCAAGACCGAAGACCAACAGGCATTACAGGGTCTACATCGCATTCGCCGGCAATGGCTGGGCACGCGTACCCAGCGCATTAATCTTGCGCGTGGCCTGCTGGCCGAGTTCGGGGTCAGCATCGCAGTCGGTACCAGGCAGATCACCGCGCGGCTGCGCGCACACGCCGACCAGATACCTGACGTATTGCGCCAGGCGCTACTGCCAGTACTGACCGAGATCAGGGAGCTTGAGGACAAGCTCGCAACGCTCGATCAACAACTGAAACAACTCGCCCGGGAGCTGCCGCAAGTGCAACGGCTGATGAGCATTCCCGGTATCGGAGTCATTACCGCGACTGCGATGGTGGCGTCGGTCCCTGACATCCACTCATTCAAGCGGGCCAGGCAGTTCAGTGCCTGGCTCGGTATCACGCCGCGAGAGTACAGCTCAGGTAATAGCCGACGGCTGGGCCGGATCACCAGAAAGGGAGACAGCTATCTGCGCATGTTGTTGATCCATGGCGCGCGAGCTGCCCTGCTCGGTGCCCGGCGGCGCCAGGCGAACGGTACAACAATGACCCAGTTGCAGCACTGGGCGCTGCAACTACAGTCACGCAGTCACCACAACGTCGCTGCGGTTGCTCTGGCGAACAAGATGGCGAGAATCCACCAACCCACGACCAACCGATGCACCGTAAATGAAGAGTCAACCGAACCCCGGACCCGACACAAGGCCGATAACATGAATGAGCCGGAGCTCGATTCAACGATAGGCCAGTCGGGTGCGGATTTTACATTGGCGCGAGATCACGACATCTCACAACAGACGCCGTATAGACGTATGCAATCGGGAATCTTCACCATGGTGAAAACGGTGGTCAATCGAGATGGAGGGGCAAAGATGATTCGTTAGAAGAAGACCGAAGATAAAATTTGACGGGAGAGTCCATAGACTCATGCTAGATGCCGTCTGAGAAAACATGGTCCCACCGCTTTGTCGGGTTATCAAACCTGACCAGAGAAGAATCAAAGGCTTTCGCGTCAAACGGGCGGCCCAACCACGACAGTAGTTCTTCATATTCCTCATCGTCGGGATCGGCGAAGACTTCGATGAGGTGATAGTAGCCGCCTATCCCTCCACAGTCCTCGGGTGGGCAAGCCATGGCTCCATCCAGGCAAATCGGGTACCGCTTCCCTTTCTCCGCTAGCACGACTCCCTGTAGCGTCACTTCATGAATCCAGCCATCTCCGAAGTCATATTCATAGGTGCAACTCGTTCCGATTTCGAAATGGTCTTTGATCGGGATCTCCCAGCCCGGCAGTGTCTCCAGGTCCGAGAACCCTTCATCAACCGGGATTCCTATCTCTTCCGTAGTCCCGACCTTTCCAAATCGGAATGCGTGAAGATGACAATCGAGCCAGCCCATCGAATCTTGGATTGCAACGTGCAGGTCCCAGAACGAATACTTTTCCGGAACCTGAATGCGTCGCCACACCGTTGGTTTTGTTTGGAGCAACGTGACAGTGAAATCATAGACTCGGCGCCTAGTCGGCATGCGGTAGCTCCCAAGGCATATAGACATGATGACTTCCCACAAAGAGTGCTGACCCCCTTCGTGGGTTAGCAAAGCCAGAGCCATAATATTTGTTCACACCAAATAATCCGGAGGTCAGCACAGTGGAAAACTCTAACATAGTCTTTATCGGCATGGACACTCACAAAGTATCAACCGACGTGAGCTACGCCCTTGATGGTCACAACAACGCACCCCAGCATCTGGGCAAGTTTCCAAGTAAGAAACTCGCCATGCAAAAACTGGTTCGACAGCTGCAGTCGAAATTTCCAGGTGCGTCGCTACTCTTTTGCTATGAGGCTGGGCCTTGCGGCTACTGGCTATACCGACTACTCACTTCGATGGGACATCAGTGTTATGTGGTCGCGCCATCTCTCATCCCTAAGAAATCCGGGGACCGGGTGAAGACAGACAGACGCGATAGTCTAAAGCTCTCGCAATTGCTCAAGACCGGCGATCTGCATCCTATCTATGTACCTGCTGAAGAGGACGAAGCGATTCGTGATCTCTCTCGCGCTCGAGAAGCCGCAATGCGCGATCTCAATGATGCTCGATATCGTCTTAAAGCGTTATTGCTAAGAAACCATATTAACTACAAAGGCACCGCTAATTGGTCGGAGAAACATCTGCGCTGGCTCGCTGAGATTGTGTTGCCTCACCATGCACAGCAATTTGTTTTACAGGAAATGATCTTCGCCATTCGTGAACGAATGGAGCGACTGGAGCGACTCGACAATGAACTACGCTGTCAGGTGGAACAATGGCGCTACTATCCAGTGGTGCGCGCCATTCAGGCCATGCGTGGCGTTCGCTTGCTCGTCGCCGTCGGTGTCATTGCCGAACTGGGTGATCTCACCCGATTCGGACAAAGGGTCCCGACAGGCCTTCCAAAAAAGACATACATAGAGAAGAGGTCCTCTCGATCGTTTCCCCATAGCGTTCTTCAAAGTGAACAAAATGGGTATGATGTGCTGCGTCACCGATTCAGGAGCAAACCATGGGCCACGAGGCATTACCGGTACCGGTCACATCATTCGATCAGATGCGGTCCGACCTGGACGAATTCGGTTACTGCCTGATGGCAGACGCTCTGAGCCCGGCCCAGGTGCTGGAAATCAAAACCCGTCTGCTGGATCAGGCGCAAGCAGAACAACGCGCTGGGGTTGCGCTGCGAGACGGTGGCCCGATGCCGTGGCAGAAAGACCTGCCAAAAGCGGCCCCCAATCAACGGGTCATGAACCTCCTGGATAAGGGGCAGGAGTTCTGGCAGCTGCTGCTCCATCCCATCGTGGATGAAATCATCTGCCACCTGCTGGGAGAGAACGTGATCTCATCCAGCGTTACCGCCAACATCACCCACCCCGGTAGCCAACCTATGCCGCTGCATTCCGATCAGGGATACGTCGACATCCCCATCACGAATGCGGTGGTCTGCAATACCATGTGGATGCTCACCGACTACACGGCTGAGAACGGCGGCACTTACCTCATTCCTCGCAGTCACCAGCGAAACCGGACGCCAGACAAACCGTTCGATTTCTCGGAATGTATTTCACTTGAAGGGCCCACCGGTACCGCGTGCGTATTCGATGGGCGCGTCTGGCACGGCACCGGTCCCAACACCTCATTAGAGGATTCGCGGGTAGGCCTGCTCAACTACTGGTGTCGTCCCTGGCTGCGCCAGCAGGAGAATATGGCGGTGTCTTTATCGGACGAGACCATTGCCGCCATGCCGGAGGCGCTGCTGAACAGGATCGGCTTTCGGGTCCACGGCACACTGGGCAATGTGGACCCCAATCCCGCCTCCACCAGTCCAACGGGTCTGATAGACCGATCGAAGGAACGCATTGGGCGCCGCTCTGTCTCTGAGGCATGACGACTCCAGGAGATCCGGGTGCGAACCTTGCGCCAGGCTCAGTAGACGTTGTCGAAGGCTGTGTCCCTGTTTCAGCATCACGATAGAGGTGCCCGCCGATCGCCGTTTCGAAGTCCGCCTGATCAATACCGGGAAAAGAAATCCCAGATCACCTCTGTGGCACGAAAGCCGGATGCATCGCTTTCCCGCGGCTTGCCATTCTTGCCCGGGGAACCCGGCCATTCATGGCCATAGTTTTCGATACGGTAGTAATGCACTTCAAAGCCATCACCTGCCGGCAGGTATTTGTACAGCGTCGCATTTGTTGTCGCCTGTATCGTCTCCTGTCTTGCATAGTGGTTGAGCTTCGCAAAGTAATGGACCAGTTCTTCCGGTGTAGGGAATGAAGTTTTCTTTCCTCCCTTCGCCCGACTTCCGGTTATCGGTACGAGCTGATCATTAACGCCATGGATGTGCAGTAACGGTTTCGGCCCCTCGGGGTCACAACTTTTCAAAACTGAATACTCGGACAAGCCGGCGACCGGCGCCGCACCCTTGAAGACCTGCCCAGCCTGACACAACAGCGTGTAACTCATGTAGGCACCATTGGACATACCTGTCACAAAGGTCCTTGCCGGGTCTACGTGGTATGTGTCCTGAAGATGGACCGCCAGATCAGAAAGGAACCCGACATCGTCTTCGCCATCCTCAGTGCCGGTATCGTTCCAGCGGACATTGCCGGCTGTGCTGACCAACCTGCCGTCAACACAGATGTATTTCATCCAGTCATCGGATGGCTCGTTGCTTCGGCAGATCGCGTCGAGGTCCAGTTCGGCCATCTCTGCCTCTTTCCTGTTCAGTGTAACGGTTTTCCTGAGGCTCTAAGGATAGACGGCCAGGAAGCCATGTTGTTCAGCCAGTTCGTTGAAGCCGATTCGGTACCCCCAGACCGTGCAGGGCAAACAGCATGGGCGCACGATCGGGCAGATTCCCAGGCAGATAGATCTTGTAGGTTCTCTCTACGCCATGGTGATGGAATACCAGGTCTCGGCCGTTGATCTCCTCGGACCCGGATTCGGGGCCTGGATTATCGGTCACGGTGCAGCCTGCCAGCACGAGCAGTGTTGCCGGCAGCGGCGCCAGCCCTCCCGGGTTCATCATTGGAATCAGTACTCCAGCGCGACGCCGTCAAAGTCATACCGGGGCGCCTGCTCGGCGGCAACAATATCTGCCATGCCTTCCCACTCTTCCCACATGTGCGTCAGGGCGTGGCGGGATCGTGCAAACGGATCATTGCCTTGCTCGAATTCGAGCCACTCACCCTGCTGACCGCGATCGGGATGATCGGTGATTCCGGTCACGACGACGTTGGGCTGGCGCTTCTTGTTGCGGATGCGATAGATCATGTTCTTGCGGGATTCTGTGCCGTTCTCGTTGCGCGTCCCTGTATGTGGCATCTGGTAGATGGTGATGCAGGCGTCCCCCGGTTCCATCAGGATCTGTGTGGGCCTCGCCCAGGGACGACCGTCGGGCGTTCGCGCCGGCGGCTCCGGGTCAATCTCGATCATTTTCTGGTGCACGCCATCGGGCAGCAGATTGAAGCCCGCCCGATTGGGCGCACCAATGTTGAACCTGGGCCATCCTGGGCCCTCGGGCCCGACGACACCGCCCTGATGGTCCTGCCAGCGATAGTATTGTTCCAGCACATGATGGCCTCCCGGCACCACAGCGGTCTGCCCGCAACCCTCGATCGTCTGGTCGTTGAGGGGAACGATCGCAAACGCGGTGCAACTGCCTACCGACAGCGTCATCTCCCGGTCCTGGAAGAGCGGCACCATGTTGCTGCCGATGACATCGGCGCTGCGGCCAATGTCGCCTTTAGGTCCGCGGGCAATCATCTGCCTGTAGACCTCCTCCACTGAACCCTGCAGTTCCTGCTGGGGAGCGCCCAGACTGAACAAACCCTCTGCGTGCAGCCCATAACCGTAGTACGGCACATCATGGTCTCGATAGCCGGTACCGTGGAAATGGCCCTGAGGCTCACTTTTTTTGATGATGCCGACCTGGGCCAGGGACGGCGGGTCGAACTCGCCCATCATTTCATTGAGTATCGGCGTCACCAGTGACCGATTGACGAGATCGGTGATCTCCCGGGCACCCATCAGGTTCTCGCCCTTTTCCGCTGACTTGATACGCCTCTGGGCCTTGTCGACGAGCTCGTCCGGGACGACTCCTTTCAAAATAAGATAGCCGCGATGGAAGAACTCTCGTTTCTGCTCATCCGTCACATGCATGAGTGGGCTCCAAAGATTGTGGTAGTCCGAGAATATACCAAACTGAAGCCTGGGACAGGCATCGCTTTCTCAACCTCTTCAGGAATACCTGCCACCAGGAACTGGACCTGCACTTCCGTCGCCGCGTGCGGCGAATGCCTCGACTGTTATGGGCGCAAATACTCCCCGGGCTGACGGTCAAAATGAACGGGCGTGTCCGGGTCGCGCAACCCAATCTCACTCGGCACCTGACCACGCCAGCGGTCGGGAGCGCTCTCGCCCCGACGAAAGTACCAGCACAACAGAACCGTGCGCCGCTCTGTGGATTCGTTGGGATGTGTGGCGTGCAGCAGTCTGGCATCAGCAATCACCAGTTGTCCCGGTTCGACTGCTACGTCAACCGAGTCAGGATGATCGAAGAACATCCACTGATTGGTTTCCGATACGGAGTAGCCGCCACCCTCGTGGGGTGGCACGAGGTGCTCGTGAATGTCCATGCGATGTCGATGGCTTCCCGGTATCACCCGCAGGCAACCATTCTCCGGCCGCGTGTCCGTCAGATACCAGTTCAGAAAGATCTGCTGCGGCCAGGGCGAGAGGCTGATCGGATCCCTCCATCGCGCCCAGTCCTGGTGCCAGTAAAGCGCGGGCGCGCCTGGCGGCTTGGAGATGATCTGATAGTAGCGCTGTGATCGAAAATCGCCGAGACCAAGAGATTCAAGAACGGGCCCGGTGTGCTCGATCAAGCGATCAACGATCTCGTCCTGGGGCAGGTCGGGATTGCGCCGTGAGGTATTGCGCTTTCCGGCTCGCCAGATGTCAGAGCCCTGATACTTCCAGCGTTCCGAATGGTCCGTAGTCGCGATGACGTTATCGGACCAGTCACGCAGTTCCTGCAGCGCTGCCTGGCCGAGCCCACCATCCACAATGCAGAAACCGCCCTCGCAGAGATCACTCCACGGGTCATTCATGGGTATTTCTCCTCATTGTATTCATCTTCCGATCAGCTCGTGGACGGCGGGTTCTGTAACGAGTTCAGCAGGTCCTTAACGCCCCGGGGAATCATTGAGGTGGCAGACAACGTTTGAAAGAAGCTGTAACCCTCACGGTTCAGCCAGTCCACAGGGCCTCCCAGCTTCTTGCCAGCGCGCAATGTGGCCTCCTTGATTTTCTCGACCAGGGCCTCGTGCCCGGGCGAGCCCTGGGGATGACCGGAAAAACTCGAAAGATCGTTTGCAGCCGTAAACACCACATCCACGCCCCTGACTGCGGCGATTCTATCGACATTCTCCACCCCGGTGGGCGACTCGATCTGGGCCACCACCATGATGTTGTCGTTTGCCGTCCCGCGGTAGTCATTCCCCCAGAGATCCCGGTACTGCCCGCCACCATGGCTGCGTACGCCGAGCGGCGGATACTTTGCAAAGCGCACCGCGTTTTCGACCTTCCCGGGCTCATCCACCATGGGAACGATAATGCCGAGCGCACCGATGTCGGTGGCCTTCTGGATGTCGCCTTCAGTGGCGTCCGGTACCCGGATAAAAGGGACCACCGGCAGGTCGTGGCCGGCCCATATCAGGTTGGCAGCTTCCTGGTACGTCATCGGGCTGTGCTGCATTTCGATCCACAGAAAGTCGAGCCCGGCCTTCGCCATCGCCCTGTAGATCTTCGGGTCGGGTGTGTCGATGGTGCCGCCGATGACCTTCTCGCCCCTGGCAAGTTTCTCTTTGACGGTGTTGTACATGATTTTCCTCCAGCACCCGGCTCAGCCCCATTTCCAGCCGCATTAATAATGTTGATGTCGACATCCAAGCCCCTCGGGGCTTCGCGTAGAGAATTCTATCATCCGCAGAACATCGATGATGTCGACGATGGCGTCGTTAGGACGACATCAGCTCCCCCGTGCGTTAGTGCGCAGGCGTCGCTTCTACGACGATGGCATGGTCTCTTGCACGTGCCAGGTCCTGGGGTACGAGGCTCTTGTCCGGGGTCAACCGGATGTCGTGATAGGCCGCATCCTGGGGGAACAGGCCAAGATAATGGACCAACCACTTCTCAACTTCCTCCGGGTTGTCGTCTATTGCCTTTGCGTGATACGGCAGATCCTTGCCTTTGATCCGCAACACAACGTCGGCGCCGCCCCGAAGGTTTCGCCACCACAGATTCTCTGAAGACGTGAAACATCTGACTGTACCCTGTGTCTCGATGTAGCGTACCGGGGTCGTAAAAACCTTCTTGCTGTTGCGCCCGGTGAACGTGATCAGCATCAGACTGCTGCTCCACAGACCATGTATGGGCGATTTCAGCAACCCTGTCATGATTGGATTGATCACCTTGAACAGGGGCTCAGGGAGTTTCATGAATGATTCCTCCAGTTATCTTCGTCACAGACTTCTGACAATACTCACATCACTGCACATCGCGTGATCTGATCGTGATCAATTCTGTGCAGGGCGAAACCTGGACAGCGCCGGGTCGTACTGGCCGGCGAAAAAGACGCCGTCGTCACCCATCCCGGAAAGCTCCGTTTTGACTGCCTCTAGCCGATCCTCCGCCTGCTCTCCCTTTAGAATGTTCGCGACATGGATCCAGCCCTGGGCCATCAACTTGCCCTGTCGCGAATCACCGGAGAGATCGCGCACCCTGGTGAAAGACTCGGCCGCCGCGTCAAACTCTCCGGCCGCCATGAGCTGGATGCCAAGAACCCAATGACCGCGGGACTGAGCACTGGCATCCTGACCCAGTTCCTCCCGCAGCCGAATGTTCAGGCGTGCCGACTCAAGGCCAAACGAGCGATAGGCATGGGCCCCGGCAAAGGCGTCCTCCCAACCGCTCCAGGTATCAGCGGCCAGATTGTAGGTAGCCGGTACAATCGCGGCCCGGTACTCATCGGTGAGGCGCTCATCTTCTTGTGCAAGGCTCAGGGCATGCTGGATCAGGAACCGGGCACCATGGACATAGGTAAACATGGCCCCCGGATCGTTCAGATCGAGGTTGGCTCTCAATCCACCCAGTGTCACCCGAAGACTGGCAGGCGAAGGTGTCAGCAGTGCTTCCTACATCATCGCCGTGACGGCCGCATCCTCTTTCCCGTTCGCCATCGTCGCGCCAAGCAGGGTGAGACACCCGAGCAGCCTGATCCATCTCATGGTGAAGCTCCCAATTGGCTCCTTCAAATCCATCCTATGCCGCACCCGCGGAGTCACACCCGAATGACAGAATATTGCCGTCCGGGTCTTCGACCTCAAAGTCCCTCATGCCGTAAGACGCGTCTTCAATGT
This sequence comes from Pseudomonadota bacterium, assembly GCA_027624035.1. GTDB lineage: Bacteria > Pseudomonadota > Gammaproteobacteria > Pseudomonadales > Azotimanducaceae > UBA7455. The sequence continues at coordinate 66,499 of JAQBUI010000011.1, forward strand.
CTCTTCGGATCGTTGCCCCGGCCTGTCTGATCGTCTCGAGGTAGTCGTCGACCTCATCGCAGAAAAAATACACGTGACCCGACCCGGGCGGCTTCGGATTGCCTCCGGACAAGTGCAGTATGGCTTCCCCTGTTTTGACGCCTGCATATTCGCCGAACTCAAACTCGACCGTGAAGCCCAGGACGTCCCGGTAAAAGGCAAGGGCGGCGGAGAAATCGGAAACACTCAAGACGGCTGCTGACTGCGATGCTCTCATTGATCTTCCTATGGCTTGTAGGTCGCGATCCACCAGACATTACCAAAGGCGTCACGAACCCCGCACTGCCGCTCGGCATAGGGTTTGTCTTCAACGGCCCGAAAACATAGGGTCGCACAGAACTGAACCCGTTTCTTACGTGATCCGGCATGGTATCTCCATCAATTGAACGACGTGCCACCTACTCGTCTGTCAGATCTCATTGTAGATGACCGGCATCTGCCCCCGCCAGCGCGACCACAGCTCCTGGTCGACCGCCAGGGTCGCCATAAAGTCAGCAACGTTCTCCCGACTGGTGGGCCCTGCGTCAAAGATGGCATTTCTGGTTGGCGACGGATGGGTTACATACGGGGTCACTTTCGATTCATTGACAAGGCTATCGGGCCTGACCGCTACCCACTCGATATACTGATGCCCCTGGCCAACGACTGAACGAAGGAGGTCTGCCGCCTGTTCGTTATCAACATGAGGCGGAAGGAGCAGCCGCAGAATGGATATCACCATTCTCTGTGATAACGGAGGTCTCTCCGGGATATCACGATTGCTGTTACCTGACGTGTTCATCAGGATGATCCTGAGTTTCCTGTCTGGCTTGACCAGCTCCACCGCCCTGACCACCTTTGCCATCGCGCCAGTCACCAGACGCCTCGGTTCTCCGAACATGCCTTTGAAGGTCATGTTGTGTCCGAGACAGGAGACCACAACATCGCAGCCTTTGAGATACGAGGCCAGTTCCTGATCGTGCAGTTCTGTAATGTCAGCCTGGACCTCGGAATAGTGCAGCTGATCGCCTGCCCGACGCTGCATGGAACTTGCGGCGCGAACGATCGCTACCACCTCGACGTTTCGTTTGAGTAGCTCGGCCACGACCAGGCTGCCGGTGGCACCGCTTGCTCCCAGCACCAGCACCTTATTCATTCCTGTTGATCCTCCAATGCAGTTGCAATGCCATTTCCAGGCAGCGGTTACACGACGAAACGAGTCCGTCGCAATGGAGCCCCCGCCCGGCACGCGACATCGCGCCGCTGATTGATTTCAGACCTGCGGGAACCCAGGGACCCCAGTGTACGGCCATCAAGGCGCAACACGCAAAAGTGGGCGCATGGCTTGACCAGTGGACAGACGATGTATGACTGATAGCCGGCAAGTATGAAAGCACACGGTAGATTTTGGGTGGAGTCCACCCCCAAAGGCTTGTCGTTCTACCACGCCTTGCTTAAGCTCGCCCTTCGCTGTGAACCCGGTCGATGGCACTCGTGGTACAAGAGATACAAGCCCTGACGTTCAAAAACGTTTTGCGCCTGGTGTTGCGTGCCTGGCCCTACTACCGCCCACAGCTCAAACACATCATCACCTATCTTCTGCTGAACGTGGTGACTGGTGCGCTGTTGCTGACCAGTGGGCTGGTCGGCAACGATTTGCTCAACAACAAGGTCCTCGTGGGCACGCCACTTCAGCCGGCACAGGCCACCCTTTTGTTTGTCGATGACAGCTACGTGACCACCGGCGAAGAGGGTGAGGCGCTAACAGAGGATCAGCGGCGAACGGTACGAAACAGACTGTTTGTCTGGGCCTTCATCGGCGCGCTGCTGCTGATGGCATCGTTCTCACTGGTCTACTACTACATGGTATGGATCTTTCAGAACATCAACCAGGACCTGCGGGTCAAAATGATCGAGCAGGCCGAAAACCTCTCCCTTCGCTACCACAGTGATGCCCGCACCGGTGATGCGATCTATCGCGTCTATCAGGACAGCGCTACCATCACCAATGTACTGCAACAGGTCGTGATTACACCACTGCGGGCGGTGGCCTGGATTTTCTGGGGCGTCATCCTGCTGACATTCTTCAGCCCCTGGCTCGGCCTGCTGTGCCTGCTGACGGCCGTTCCGGTGGTGGGCCTGTTCATGTACTTCTCGCCTCGGATCAGAGTCAGTGCCCAGCGCGCCCGGGAAGCCAACAGTGACCTGACCTCCCGCATTCAGGAGGTATTCGCTGCCATCCGGGTGGTCAAGGCCAACCGTGCGGAGTCCGAAATGATGCGCCGCTTCGATGAAGATTCCGGCAATGCACTGGATGCGGCTTTTGTCCTGCGCGTGAACATCGTCCTGTTGTCGATGAGCATCCTGGTGCTGGGTTTCGGTGTGGTCCTGATCGCGGAATACCTGATGGCCAGTTGGACGCTCTCGGAAACGGCCACATTCCTCGGTGGCGTGGTGTCGATCGTGGGGTTTGCCTACTGGAATCTTGGCGCATATCAGTCTGCTGCAGGCAACATCGCCCAGACCGCGCGGCAGAGTGCTGACGTCGCACAAATCTGGGGCGGCGCGGCGGACCTGCTGGTAGGGCTGCAACGAGCCTATTTTCTGCTGGACCTCGAACCTGAAGTCACAGAGCCGGACGACCCGGTCACGTTTCCCGGCCCCGTCGGCAGTGTGAACTGGCAGGATGTCCGGTTCTCCTACGATGGCGATACGCCGGTTTTGAAATCAGTTTCCCTCAGCGCTGCCGCCGGCACCATCACGGCCATCGTGGGCAGCACCGGTTCCGGAAAATCCACGCTCATGTCACTGCTGCTGCGCCTGTATGACCCGGATGAAGGGGCGATCTGCATTAATGGCACCCCTATCACCCGTTTCGGCATCGACGATCTGCGCAGTAATATTGCCATCGCCCTGCAACAAAACCTGCTGTTTACCGCCAGCGTGGCGGACAACATTGCCTATGCGACGAAGGACAGGAGCAGGGATGAGATCATCGAAGCAGCCCGAATTGCCTGTGCCGATGAGTTCATCGCCGAGATGCCGGACGGCTATGATACCGAACTCGGGGAACGGGGCAGCAAACTTTCCACCGGCCAGCGGCAGCGGCTGACCATCGCCCGGGCCCTGCTCCGGGACACGCCAATCCTCATCCTGGATGAACCAACTGCCTCATTGGATGCCGAAACCGAGCGTCAGGTGCTCAGCAACATTGCCCAATGGGGCAAGGACCGCATCGTCTTTCTGATCACCCATCGCCTGTCTACCATCCGCAGTGCTGACCAGATCGCCTTCCTGCACCGCGGCTCGATCGCGGAAGTCGGCAATCATGAGACGCTGATGGCCTCTGAGGCCGGTCACTACAGGCGCTTTGTCCACGCCGAGGCGGGGACTGACCAATGAGCGAGACAGCGAACGAACTGGTCTTCAACGACCGTATCGATACCGACACACAGATTTCCTCTGCTGAAGCAATGGTGCTGCTGGGACGATCGTTCGCCCTGCTGCGCCACGTCAAGGGACTGTTTGCCGGCAAGTTCCTGTTTGCCCTGGTGGGCATACTGCCTCCGCTTCTGATCCCGTGGACCGGGAAGATCGTGGTGGATCAGGTGCTGCTACAGAAACCCTTTGGGGAATCCGAGGTGCGGTTCCCACCCTTCATGGACCCTCTCATCGCCATCCTGGAAGGCAATACACCCCTGGCGATCATGGGCACCATCCTGACGATCTACGCGGTGCTGCTGGTTCTGTTTGGGGTACGTGCAGGGGGCGCCGTGACATCTGGGCTGACTCAGGGCCACGATTCCGCCACCCAGTCAGAACTGGCACTGTCTGCTGGCAGCAGCCAGTCCAGCGGCATTTTTGGCGTCATCGAGTTAATGATCAACATTCGCCTCACCCAGCGACTGGCCAACACCCTGCGCACCGAATTGTTCAGAAAGCTGGCGCGCCTGCCGATGACCACCCTGGACGACAATCGGATCGGGGATTCCGTGTATCGAATCATGTACGACACACCGCTCGTACCAGAGATTTGTTTCAATCTGTCTATCGCCCCGTTGTTTGCCGTTCTGGGGGCGATGATCTCCCTGTACCTGATGCAATACAGCTACGGGCCGGTGGCACCGGAACTGGTCTGGATCGCGGCAGGGCTGATACCGCTTGCCCTGATCCTGACGGTACCCCTGTCCGGGTTTTCCCGCCGGCTCAATCAGGCCAGCCGGGCATCCGGAGCGGCCACCACCAACACCATGGAAGAGAGCCTCGAAAATATCTCTGCCGTGCAGAGCCTCGGCGGCAGCCGCCACGAACGAGAGCGATTTGCCCGCGACAGTGATCAGTCCTTCAAGCGCTTCCGGTTTTCCTTTCTGTTTGGTCAGGCGATGTTTGTGGTCAGCATGTTCTGTACCGTGGTCGCGGGCATCTATGTCGCCATTTTGGTGTCCGACCTGATTATTGGCGGCACGATGACCCCCGGTGACTACGCTGTTCTGTTCGGGTTATATCTTCAGCTCGGCGGCACCGCATTGGGGATCGGCATGTACTGGATCAATCTGCAGACAAATGTCGCGGCGGTGCGGCGGGTCTTCTTCTTCATTGACTACCCTTCGGAAACCCCCGGTGATATCCACAGCCGACTGACCGTGCAGGACACCATCCGCCTCGACCACGTCAGCTACCACTATCCGGATGGCCGCCAGGCGCTCACCGATATTGATCTGGAATTCCGGGTGGGCGAACTCACCGCCATCGTCGGGCCCACCGGCGCGGGTAAGACGTCACTCGCGTATCTTTTGCCAGCCTTTTTGCGGCCTAGCGAAGGGCGGATACTTTTTGACGGGATCGACATCGCGGACGTGGGCGTCGATGCCATCCGGGATCAGGTGGCCTATGTCTTTCAGGAGCATATGCTGCTGTCTGAATCGATCCGCAGTAATCTGTTGCTGGCGAATCCGACAGCCAGCGAGAATGATCTGCGATGGGCCATCGACACTGCCGGTGCAGGTCAATTCGTTGACAGCCTGCCCCAGGGGATCGATACCGTCATGGGCCGGCGAGGCGACAAGCTGTCCGTTGGACAGAAGCAGAGGATCTGTATTGCCCGGGGTCTGGTCAGGGATACGCCGGTTCTGGTGCTGGACGAGCCAACCGCAGCACTCGACCCCGAAACTGAGAACGCCCTGGTCACCTCGCTGCAGAAGGCCGCCGCGGGCAAGCTGGTGATCGTCATCGCTCATCGGCTTTCCACGATCAAACGAGCGGACCGGATCGTATTTCTTGACAACGGACGGGTTCGGGCAATCGGCAGCCACGAAACGCTGATGGCTGATACAGACGGGCCCTATCGGCGTTACGTCGAACTGCAGACGGGATAGCCGGTCCGGGCAACCGTGGGAGGTCCGCGTCAGGCGGTGGTGGTTCCTGCCTGTTTCTGACTCTTGATCTCCAATAACTCTTCTTTTGACAGATTTTTCCAGCCTTTGGAGAAGTCCCCGACATAGAAACAGTTGAACCCACGCCGGACTGAACCTTCCAGGTTGGGCCCTGACCAGTGCACTGTTGTCGGGCGGAAGAACGCGATATCGCCCGGGTTCATGGCTGCCACCACAACATCCGGATGATTCGTCAGGTCGGTCGCCTTCGATGCCGAGAGGTGAGCAAACTCTGCTTCCTTCAGATGGGACCCCTTCAGGAAATGCAGACAACCGTTCGCCGCAGTAGCCGGATCAATCGCGACCCACACCACACCGCCGCTCATGGCATCTGAATGTGGATGAACCTCCTCTGAGTGCTTGCTCTTGGTAAAGAAGCTGGCCGTGGTCGGTTCCGGGTCTCTACCCAGCAACATTCCAAGGACCGATACCTGTGGGCCATTGCGGAGCAGGTCATCGAAGTATTCATCGAATCGTTCCAACCCCTTTGTGACATTGGTGAACATGCCAGTGGTATTGGCTTTCGTCTTGCCCAGAGCCGCTTCAGCACGGCGACAGATTTCGTCAACCTGGTCCCTGGAGAAGAAATCCCGGATGATGACAAAACCATCACGTTCGAAGTCAGCCTTTAGTTTGGTTTCTTCAGATGGGTCCATGAATTCCTGCTCGCTTACTACGATGACCCCATTTTAACGCCATGGGACAAAGAACCGAACCTGGCCACCGAACATTTCCCCCAAAACACGACACATCGGCTGTCGGCGAGGCTCTGACTCCAGCCTCAGACTCATAGCCAATGGTCCTCTGCACTGTCTGACCACTCGTTTCCGGAAACAATCTCATTGTGCTTTCATGGAAGTTCTGGTCGCACGCGGTGCCGTCCGGAAGATGCACGACTGACCCGAACTCGCTCAGGGCTGCTGAGCGCCTTCTGCGCCGATCATCAGAGAGTACCATGGTGGGAAATCAACCCCGATTCTGTAACACTAGGGAGCCTCTGATTAACTTACCCTCTAACCAATACCACAGGAGCAATACATGTCAGCGATTTCCCCCAAGGACGGCCCGGTAGCCGTTACCGGCTGCTCTGGCTTTACCGGCGGACATATGGTTCGCGAACTCATTCTGCAGGGCTACAAGGTGCGCGCCTGTATCCGTGATGAAAGCTCCTGGCGGGGCCAGGACTGCGTCAATTATCTGAGTCGCCTGCCCAATGTCGACATCATCAATGGCTGTGATCTTTTTACGCCGGGCTCGTACGACGAGGCATTCAAGGGGTGTTCAGCAGTCTTCCACGTGGCAGCAGTACTCGGAAACTCGGCCGACGGAAAATCCCAGCCCACCGGCAGCGGCGATGTCTCAAAGGACGTCTACGAAGGAGGCATGGTCGGTACGAAAAATGTGATTGACGCCATCAATGCCAGCGGCAGCGTGAAACGAATGGTATACACCAGTTCCATGGCGGCGGTCTCAGGGGCCAGGGGGGCGACGGTTCCCGACGGATATGAGTGGACCGAAACAGACTGGGCCTCCGACGAAGTAGACCCGGAGCGCTGGAATCACCCCCGCAACGCCTATTCCAAGAGCAAGGTAGATACGGAACACTTCATCAATGATGCTGCCGACGCCAGCGGTGGCAAGTGGGATGCCATCACCATGAACCCGGCGATGATCTGTGGCCCGATCCTGTTCAAGGCCCAGGTGGGTCAGTGGATCGAGCAGATCGGGCGGCTGGCAGGCGGCCTTGACCCTTCCTGGCCATCAAAATACGACATGTACTACAACATCATCGATGTACGGGACCTCGTCAAAGCCCATCGCCTTGCCGCAGAGTCAGAGGCGGATCACAAGAACTCCCATGGCGGCCCGCGCTATGTCATGCACGGCAGTGGCGGTCGTTCCGCACTCCGGTTCGGAACTGAGGTGGCAGAAATCATCCATGAGCACTTTCCTCGATTTGTGCTTGGCAAACCGGCCACGGTAACCAGCGAGGGCAAGCCCATCACCATCGCATCCAAGGTGTTGAACGACTGCAAAAAAGCCAAGTCTGTTCTGGGCGCCACGATTCGTCCCGTTGAGGAGACCATTCGGGATGTGGTGGAGACCTCCATCGAACTGGGTGTCATCACGCCCAAACTGGCGTCCTGAGCTTCACCAGGCGGACCGGGTTGGCCTCTTCCGCGAGGTCCAACCCGACGCCGTTTGCCCGCACTCATCCCGGGACCTCATCGCGCTTGAAGTCACGCCCGGGTCATCCATCACAGCAGTTGTTTCGTATTCCGGTGCATGAAGAAACCGATTGCCATCTGCTGGTTCAGGGCCGACCTTCGACTGGCCGATAATCCTGCGCTGACGGCTGCCGCCCGCCATGGGGATGTTCTGCCCGTCTTTATTCTGGACGATCAAGATGCCGACGAGTATGCGGCGGGGGGCGCCGCCCGCTGCTGGCTCCACCATTGCCTCATTGCCCTGAACGAGCAGCTTTCCAACAGACTGGTTTGCCTCCGGGGAGAGGCAGCCACACTGCTCCCTCAGCTGATTGAGGCCCATGGGGTCAGCGCGGTGTTCTGGAACCGTTGCTACGAGCCCTGGCGAATCGCTCGGGACAAGACGATCAGCAAGGACCTTGTTCAGAGTGGCATACAGGTCGAGACATTCAATGGTTCGCTGCTCTGGGAACCCTGGGAAACATGCAAACAAGACGGCACCCCCTATCGGGTGTTTACGCCGTTTTATCGTCGGGGCTGCCTCAATGCAGCCCCACCGAGGGTCCCGCTGGTGGTTCCGAAGCCTCTGAGCCTGCTGCCCACAACCGGGCAGCCCGGGCCTGATCAACTCAACCTGATGCCGACCCACAACTGGGCCAAAGCCATGATGGCCCACTGGATTCCCGGGGAAGCCGGCGCGCAGATGCGGCTGAATGACTTCCTGCAAAATGGGCTCGATCAATACTCGAGCGGAAGAGACTTCCCTGCCGTCGCGGGGGTTTCCAGACTGTCACCCTACCTTCACCATGGTGACATCTCGCCCAATCAGGTCTGGCATGCACTCGGCCTGCGGGAAGCCGATGAGAATACCGAACACTTCCAGCGCGAACTGGGCTGGAGGGAATTCTCCTACCATCTGCTGTATCACTTCCCCGACCTGCCGCATCGCAACCTGCAGCCAAAGTTTGACGCTTTCCCCTGGCGCAACGATGACGAAGCACTGATGCGATGGCAGCAGGGCCAGACCGGGTACCCAATCGTCGATGCCGGCATGCGGGAACTCTGGCAGACAGGATACATGCACAATCGGGTGCGGATGATCGTTGCCTCTTTCCTCGTCAAGAATCTGCTGCTGCACTGGCGCCACGGGGAACGCTGGTTCCACGACACCCTGGTGGATGCGGACCTCGCCAGTAACAGCGCAAGCTGGCAGTGGGTTGCCGGCTGCGGCGCCGACGCGGCGCCCTATTTCCGAATCTTCAACCCGATCACCCAGGGCCGAAAATTCGACCCCCGGGGCGATTACACGACACGTTTTGTTCCGGAACTCAAGCGCATGCCACCCCGCTGGCTACACTGCCCCTGGGAGGCGCCTCGGGACGTTCGCGAGGCCGCTGGTGTCGTCCTCGGGGACAACTATCCACTGCCGATCGTCGATCAGCGGGCTTCACGTGCCTCTGCACTGGCTGCGTTCGACAGCATCCGCGCGAGGCAATGATTCCGGTGCGGGTCTGACCACAAGCCAGAACCTCGATTCCGGCCTGGCGTGGCTGCTGGCGACGCCGTCCCGCAGGCGACCACCCGGCGACCTGCTTTTCGGGCTGCCGCAAATTGATAGGGAAACTGCTCTGCCCGGTACAACGAACCGGCCGGTTCGGTTATCCTCTCTCGCCGACACGCCATAGCATGTCTTTGAATACAAATTTCACCCAAACACCCCAACAAGGAGTAACAATGGCTTTTGAATTACCCGAACTGCCGTATGCCCAGGACGCACTGGAGCCCCATATCTCGGCCGAGACGCTGCAGTTCCACCATGGCAAGCACCACGCGACCTATGTCACGAAACTGAACGGTCTGGTGGAAGGAACCGACGACGAGAACAAGAGCCTGGAGGAGATCATCAAGTCGGCATCCGGCGGCAAGTTCAACAACGCAGCACAAATCTGGAACCACACATTTTACTGGAACTGCCTGTCACCAAACGGCGGCGGCGACCCGAGCGGGCCGTTGGCAGATGCCATCAGTGCCAAATGGGGTTCGCTGGATGACTTCAGGACCGCGTTCTCGGACAGTGCTGCCAACAACTTTGGGTCCGGCTGGACCTGGCTCGTCAAGAACAGCGACGGTTCGATCGATATCGTCAATACGAGCAACGCAGGCACACCGATGACGGAGGGCCAGACGGCACTGCTGACGGTGGATGTCTGGGAACACGCGTACTACATCGACTTCAGGAACTCACGGCCCAACTACCTGGAAGCATTCTGGAAACTGGTGAACTGGGATTTCGTCTCGGCGAATTTCGCTGGCTGACAGCTCTGTTTGCCCCAACGGCCAACCAGTTTGCGCCTCGCCGTAGCGCCATAGACGACGGTACAGGGCATCCAGGTTGATGTAAGAAGCCGGTCCCCAGGGCCGGCTTTTTTTATCGCGGCGAACCGCTCCGGGAACTCTATCCGATACCCTGGCCGATCATGGCCCTGGACAAGCGTCTGAAGGCCGCGATGTTGGCGCCACGGCGGTAATTCACATGCTCTCCCTCACGGCCAAAGTCCACACACTGCTGATGAATACGCTTCATAATGGCCTTCAATTCATCATCCAGGTCACTATAGGACTCGGCCTTGAAACTGGCATTCTGAGCCATTTCCAGAACAGATACGGCGACACCACCTGCATTGGACGCCTTGCCTGGCGCGTGGCGAATCTGATGCTTCTCGAAGGTTCTGATCGCACCCTCTGTACAGGGCATGTTCGCGCCTTCGGCCACCAGTCTACAGCCATTGCTCACAAGGTCCCGGGCATCCTGCTCACCGAGTTCATTCTGGGTGGCGCAGGGCAAGGCAATGTCGCAGGGTAGATGCCAGGGCGTGCAATCGTCAATCCATTCTCCGCCGGTGATCTTTCGAATGTCGAGCAAGCGCTCTTTGGAGCTGCGGGGGTCGTCGACGATGCTCCGGATGGCTTTTTCACTCATCCCGTCCGGAACGCTAAGCGTACCCTTGCTGCAGGACAGCGAGACCACCCGCGCCCCCATTGAAGCCGCCTTGGCCGCGGCGTGCAACGCGACGTTACCAGCACCGGAAACTGCTACCCGCTTGCCCAGGATGTCTTCCCCTGTGTCGCCCAGCATGTGCGCCAGGAAATAAACCAGACCATAGCCAGTGGACTCGACCCGAACGTGGCTACCCCCAAATTCCAGCGGCTTGCCGGTGAGCGTACCGTTGAACTGATTGACCAGCCGCCGGTATTGGCCAAACAGGTAGCCAATCTCCCGTTTGCCGACGTTGATGTCGCCTGCGGGCACGTCGGTATTCGGACCGATATGCCGGTACAGCTCATTCATGAACGCCTGACAGAATCGCATGACCTCCCGGGACGAGGCATTACGGGGGTCAAAATCCGCCCCGCCCTTGGCGCCACCAATGGACAGCCCCGTCAGGGCATTCTTGAAGGTCTGCTCGAAGGCCAGAAATTTGAGTACCGACAGATTGACGCTGGTGTGAAATCGCAACCCGCCCTTGTAGGGGCCAAGCAGTCCACTGTGCTGCACCCGCCAGCCACGGTTAACCCGAACATTGCCATTGTCATCCAGCCACGATACGCGGAACGTAATCGCCCGATCCGGTTCAGCAAGATAGTACAGAACATTGTCACGCTCGAAATTCGGGTTGTCGTCGACCTCCCCTGCAATATCTGCAACAATCTCAGAAACGGCCTGAAGGTACTCAGGCTGGTGTTCATTTCTCTTTCTGACCCAGGCCAGAAATTCCTCGATATACTGCTCGGTACCCACCAGACCTCCTCTGTTTGACGACTGCAACTTTCATGGAAGTTCTGGCCGCACACTATGTCGTCCGCATAACTTCCCGGCACGACCATGGCGTGCCTGGCACGGGCACGCTCAGTGCTGCTGCCGTGGTGCGGCAATCCTACCAGAAGCTGAGGGGATCATTGGACAAATACCAGGAGCAACGCTCCAAGCTAGCGGGTTGCCCTGTCGATGGCGGATTCTCCCCATCCCACCAGGACTTCATCAACAAATACCAGCGGCGTGGTTTCATCCTTGCTGGTGCGGCCATCACCATGCATCCGCTGGGTACGATAATAGAGCACCTGATACTCATCGCCGTCCCGCCGAAACGACTCGGAAAAATCCGGGCGGCCCAGTTCTGACTCCACCATCGACTGGCTTTGGCCAAGTTGCAGGGCCCGGATGTATCGATCGTTTCGTTCCTGACGAGTTTCCCACTGATCCTCGTCATGCTCCATGTCGTTACCGATGGCCACGACACATCCGGCCAGCGTCGTCAGCACAAGTAACGTCAAAGCCGTCTGGGTGATTCTGAACATGGTACCTTCTCCTTATGATCGATTTTGTTAAACCATCGCCTGGCCTGTCCCAACAACTGACAGTCCAGCTATTCGCAAAACACTGCGCAAACATTGTGCCATCCTCTCTTATCCCAGTATTTCAACCACTTGGGTCGCATCGGGACGCTCCCTGACCACAGGAGAGGTGAAAATGATGACAATTGCGCCAGTCTAGCCGACAAAAACTGAACCCTGGTTGAACGACCAGCAGCCAGGACGAGCGCAGCCCACACAGTGAAGAAGCAGGACTGATCTTTCATCGACGTTCACCGATACAAGGTGTCGGCGTGAGCACCTTACCTGCACGACAACGGCGTGCCTGAGACAGGCGCGCTCAGGGCTGTTACATTGACATCTGATCCGGGAGCAAGACCATGCCACGACTCAACAATCAGGAACGGGATGCGTTTCTGGAAACCCCTGGCGTCCTCATGCGGATTGCCTGTGTACGCGCCGATGGAAGCCCTCTGGTGACGCCTGTCTGGTTCATCTATCGGGACGGCGCAATCCATTTCACACCCAGAGCGCGTTCAGAGTGGCTGGACTGCCTGCGGCGGGACCCACGGGTTGCCCTCTGTATCGATGAGCAGCCCCATCCCTATCGCAAGGTGCTGCTGGAGGGAAGCGCCCGGTTCGTTCACGACATCGGGGAAGACGATGCCTGGCGTGACCTCTACCGTGCTATCGCCAAGAGGTATGTGCCTCCGGATGCGGCCGAGCGCTACATTCAGGACACCCTGGATCAACCGAGGGCACTGCTTCGACTTGCACTGGCCGACGCCAGCGTCAAGACCTGGCGTATGCCCCGGGGCGACGAACCGGTGGAGGGGATATGGCATGACCGCTACTATGGGCAGGGAACCCGGTTCAAGCGAACCGATTGACTACATGAACAGGCTGTCGAAGCCGCGCGGCTCGTTGCTGGTTCTTGCCTCACGAATACACCGGGCCAGCACCGGAATGCCTTCGCTGATCTGTTCATGGGTCAGATGCCCGAAGGCCAGACGAATGTAGGGAACATCTTTGCCCCGGTAATGAAATGAAGACCCCACCAGATAATTGAAGCCCCGCTCCAGGGTCAGTGTCCGCAACTTGCTTCGATCCACATCGTCCGGCAGCCGAACCCAGATAAACAGCCCTCCCACCGGGTTTGACCAGACGCAGACATCTTCCAGTTCTTGTTTCAGACCGGCCGTGGTCAAGTCACGTTTCGTCTTCAGTGCCGCGTTGGCCACACCGGCATGGGACCAGATTCCGTCGCGATAGAACTCCGCGACGATCGCGGCCGCCAGGAAATTGCTGCCCGCATCATGTCGCCGGGCCAGAATCTTCCCGAGCATCGGTGGTCGCGCCAGGATATAGCCCAGCCTCAGGCCCGGGGCGAGAATCTTGGAAAGGGAACACAGATAAATATGCCTCGGGTCATCGTCCAGTGCGTAAATGGCGGGTTCGACCGGCCCCTCATAGTGAACATCGGCATAGCAGTTGTCTTCAACAATCGGGATGTCGTAGCGACGCGCGAGCTCAATCATTTCTAGGCGCCTGTCCCGTGGCATGACGAATCCCGTCGGGTTCTGGTAGGTACTGATGGGGTAGATGAAACGGGGGCGCCGACCCTCGGCCTCAAGCCTTTCCAGCTCCGAGGCGAGATGATCCATTCGCATGCCTCCTTCATCCAGGCGAATGCCGACCATGTCATACTTGAGGCTCCGGTAGGCACCGAGCGTACCCGGGTAACTGAACTCCTCAACGATGACGGTATCTCCCGGATTATCCTGGAGCGCTTCGGCCGTCAGCGTCACGCCCTGCATGGAACCATTGGTCAGAATCAGATGGTCCGGATCAACGGCAACGGACTCCCGGTCCGATTCCCGCTGCGCCATGGCCGCCCGCATCCCGGCGTGGCCCAGCCCCCCGGGGTAGTCATTCATCTGCCGCCACTGCTCGTCAAATACCTTGATCGCGGCGGCCTTGAGCGCCTCGGCCGGAAACGTGCCAGGGTCAGATCGACCACCACCAAAATCGTACCTGATTTCACTCATCGGCAGCTCCCTTCATTGCAACTTGCCAATCTTTCATGGCGTTCCGTCCCGGACCGTACGAGTTGCCTCCGGGCTCGACTAAGGCGTGCCTGACACGGGCACGCTCATGGCTGCTATTCAAACTTGCTCTCCGCCGGGATCAGGACCGGGCGGACAGCATCGCGCCAGACGTCATAGCCCTTGCTGTTCATATGCAGCATGTCGCCGACAAACAGGTCTGACGATACTTTCCTGACCTTGTCGCTCGTGTCGTCTGCCGCTTCACCGTCCCACTCGATCATCGGCGTCGCCACATCCACATAGGTCACCAGCGGGTCGGCGGCGCTGAATGCGCGAAAGCGCTCATTGGTTTCATGCATCTGCGGCCACAGGTGCCAGCGTGAGACACTGGGTTTGATGGCCAGGATGTAGACCCTGGTCCCGGGCAATTTGAGATGAAGTTCTTCAACGATGGCAGCGAAGTGGAGCAGGACCTGTTCAGGAGATGCACCCAGTGCGATATCGTTGTCGCCCTCATAGATCATCACCGCCCTGGGTTCATGGCGCAGCACCAGTTCCGGTAGAAAATAGCGCAGGTCATACATGTTGCTGCCGCCAAAGCCGCGGGGAATGATGGTCAGCGGCGCCAGATCGGTCTGGATACGATCCCGCCAGTACAACATGCTCGAACTGCCAGTTGCAACGATGGCGCCCCTCGGCGGTGGCTCCGCGCGTTCTGCCGCCTCAAACCGCTCAATGGTGGACAACCATCGATCAGTGTCCGGGTAGTGGGTGGCGGTGGTGCCGGCAAGCGGCAGCAACATGAAGATTGCCATCAGGCCCAATCGCAATAATGCAGCCGAGCCAATGGGATATATGCCGGGCGCTCGATCGGCCCCTTTGTACTGTCTGTGATAGATCATGACCAGGGACTATATCATCAACAGGAACATGACCACGATACCATCGCGGGATCTCTCACTATGACTCACAGTTGGCCCACTTCAGTTTTTCGGAACATAATGCAGTCACATCCGGAGGGAGTCATTCAATGCGATGTCCGAAATGTGATGGTGACATGGAGCGCGTGATCTTTCACGAGATCGAAATTGATCGGTGTTCGCTCTGTCGGGGTCTCTGGTTTGACATGCTTGAGAAGGAAGACCTCGTCGCGATCGAGGGGTCTGAAACCATTGACATCGGCAACCCGTCCAGCGGCAAACGCTACAACAAGCTACAGCACAGTAAGTGTCCGGTCTGTGGCGTCCTGATGTTGCCGATGATCGACAAGGACCAGCACCACATTCACTATGAATCCTGTCCCACCTGTTACGGCACCTTCTTTGATGCCGGAGAGTTCCGGGACCTCAAGGAGTTTAACGTCGTCGAGCGATTCATCGAGATGGTGCGGACACTGCGTCAGAATTTTTAGCCCGTAACCCCGCCCACTTCTGACCGGACATCTCCATAAAATCTTGGGTTTTTCTGTGACAGCATTCACTTTCTCAATCCGTATTGTCTGTTACAGTACCCTCTCTTAAATTCCTTCTTAGATTACTGAGTTAACCCATTGAAACTTGGCACTTTCTCAATTTTAGCCAGCCTTGCTCTCGGCACGCTGGGCCCCATCCAGAGTCATGCCGCACCCGGGGGTACCGGTTCGTTCGCCTATGCGGTGACCCCCGAACTGTTTGACGCCACTGCCATCCCCAAAGACAAGGATCAGCTCAAGGAAGTGCAGATGCGTTCCGGAATGGGTTTGTCACTGGAGAACCCACTGGTGAACGTTGCTGTGAACTATCGGCTCCAGGGCGTGATCAAAGGGACGGATCAGAGCGACCTTACCGATGTACTGTCCACCCGATTCAAGAGCAGCCTGCTGAACAAACTGCTGCAGGTCGACGCAACGGTGGTGGCGGACCGAACTGGCAGCCCGGGCAGCGATGCCTATCGATATCAACTGGCACCCAGGATCACCAAGTCACTCAATTCGATGGCCCGGCTGGACCTCAGGTACCGGCATCTGATTGATAAGCCTGCGTCGTCGGACAAGAGCACGACTACACGTGACTACATGCTGGATGTGCACGGCGCGCTTTCCCCTAATCTGCAATGGCGCAGTTCCTCGTTCGTCAAGTACCACGAGACACTGGGCCAGGACCATCGAACCGAAGGCTATGCCGTAAACCTGAACGGCAAGGCCCGGGCGGGACGGTTGACCTGGAATAGCACCTATCGGGTGACGGATATCAGCGCATTGGACGGCACGGACGAAACCCTGGAACTCAGCCAGGCAGTAATTGATTTTCAAACCCGCTATGCGGTCAACAAGGACCTCAAACTGGAACTTGGAAGCGAAATCAAACAGGAAACCCGAACAGAGATGCGCAGCGAGCGACACCTGCGGGCGGGCGTTTCCTGGTCACCAGTCAGCCGCTACGATCTCGGTTTTAAAATCCATCGAGTCGAGTCCCAATACGGTTCCGAAGACGTCTATGGCAGCGGCAACATCACATGGACCCCTGAACGTCACATGCGATTCTCGCTTGGATACGGGCACAAGGCCGTCAACGGCCAAGCCGGGATACAGCTGAGTACTCGCCTGGAACTGGGGAAAACCTAGGGGTCCGCGCAAATATAACTCCCGATTTTTCAGGTTGGCTCGATGCGATAGTTCCATCTCGGTAGCTCGCTGTTGGAGTTATGCTAAGCGCCTTCATTTCGTGGTCGGGGATCTTGACGCCCTTGACGTCTGGTTTTCGGACAAGGTGTGCGCGCACGGCCAGCCCGGTCTGCGTTGTCGTCGTGCGGATGTAGCGCAGCATGGTGTCTATCGTATCCAACGGACGCGCTGCCCAGTTCTTGCTGATCTCGCTGAACAGACGATGTTCTATAGGATTCCACTTGGACGTGCCGGTGGGGTAGTGGCAGACATTGACGGTGATGCCGTGGCGGCTGCAAAGGCGATGCTGCAGACCGTGCTTGAAGGCACGGCAGGTGCAGCCATTGCTGCCGCCGGTATCGGCAAGGATGTGTAGTTCAGTGGCACCGGGATAGCGCTTGCGCCCTTCGGTGCGCCACCATTTCTCGATGCAGTCGACGGCGAAGCCGGGCGTGTCGTAGGAGGTACCCACGAACACGGTGCCGCAGTTGGCGTTGAGGTCGTAGATGCCATAGGGCGTGGCAAGCGCGTCCGCCTCGGAACGGAAGTCGTGGTCCTTGACGTGTTCCGGTTCACGATCCCACTTGACGCCGGGATTTTTAAACGGACCGATGAGTTCCATTTTCTTGCTGTCGACGCTGATGATCGGCAGGTGTTCGGCCTGGCAGCGGGCGCGCAGGGCGTTGATACGGGTGAACTGGGCTTCTCGACCCGGATGCTGGCGACACAGCTTTTTGTGATTGACTCGCAGCGCAAAGCCGATCTCCCGGAGCAGGCGGGCGACGGTACGGGCACAGACGTGGATGCCGAGGCTCGCCAGTTCGGCTGCGATCCTGTGCGTGGTGCGATGTGTCCAACGCAGCCCGCCCATAGGATCGCCGGCGATCTCGTGCGCCATCAGCGCTTCCATGCGGGCGATAACTTCCGGCGTTTTTTTTCCGCTGACCGGCGGCCGCCTCCCGCTCGGCGAGTCCTTTCTACCTCGACATCCTCTGCCAGCAGCTGATGTCGACCACGGGCGACGGTGCTCACATCGAGTCCCAACAGTTCGGCCATCCGCCGATCCCCGCCATGGCCCACTTTCAGCGACTCCAGCCCCGCATACAACCGTCGTTGTTGCTCGTCGAGCATGCTGAAGAACAACACGATCGCAGCACGCAATTCATCGGACAGTAGCTGCGCCTCCGGTAACGGTCCCGCTTCACCAGGCAGCGAGACCGACAGGCGCCGCACCTGCCACTGCTGGCGCTGGCGTCCGGCATCCGGCGCAAAGTAGGTCAACTGTCCGTCGAGACGTTGCCGGTGCAACCGCGCCTCCGCTGCCAGCCGGCGTAGCGCATCCTTCGTCCCGACGTGCAGCACATTGTCCAGTTCGTCCACCGTGTAACCGGCATCGGCCGTCGTGACGATCGCCTCTGTCGTCGACAGCAACGTGCCATAGGCCGAGAACCAGACATCGTCAAACGACCACAGGCCGAGTTCATCGAAGTCCGTCAGCTCGTCCAGCGTGTAATAGCGACCCCGATGGGAATAGCTGCTGCGGTACGGCAACTCGGCGAGTTTGCGGAACACGGTACGTCTGGCTTTCGTCCCCAGCGCACGCTGTAGTTCGGCCATGTCGGCGATGGTCTGCTCGCGCAGCAGGGTCGCGATGGCATCGGCGGAGAAGTGGGTGGTTCTCATAGTGGCACCATTACGCCTAATGTAAGCGTAATAGTGCCATATAGGGTCGACGATGTCACGCCAGAAACGAACAGAAGGCGCTTAAAATGCAATAACTATCCAGCCAGCCCCAGGTTCAGAGCGTTGAACGAAGCGTCACCGTTACGATAGTTTATATTAAGTTATTTTTGCGCGGGCCCTAAGAAGGAGTGTGGGGTGACGAGGTTGGATGGGGATGGTGTGCCTTGTGAGGCTATTTGTCAGTGATTAGAGAAGTAGAGAAAGCAGATGGACCGGTGAACGTGACAGGGAGATCAAGAGATCAAGACGTCCACGTCGGGTCTAGATGGCAACAACCCCGAAGGAAAAAACCAATCCCGCAAGAACATCGCTCAGGGATGTCGTTAGAATGCGCAGAATCCTATTCGGCCGGATTGCTCAGATTTGTTAAGAACCCTGTAGGTGTTAGCATCAAACTCTGGACCTCAATATTGGAATCTGACACTAGTTTCAGTTGCCACTTCCCTGAACCGTCCCCCAGCGACCCCGTTAGTCCGAGTTCTTGGTTACCATTCTCCAAATCCTGGGAGGATACCTCAATCACCTGATTTGCAGGTATTGATAGACTCACAGATCCGGTTGATTCCTGCCCACTATCGTCCACCCCCGAGATGCTCACTGATGCCGCCACGTCTTCAGTATTCACAATTCGTAACGAGCTAACCTGGTTCGTGTTACTTCCAGGATTAAAGATGAACACGCTTATAGTATTCCCGTTCTTTGGGGCTACTCGGCTAAGATTGGTTAGAAACCCATCAGGTGTACGAACTAGGCTCATGACCTTAATGTCGACGTCGGCCTCTACAGTCAAGCGCCAACGACCTGTTCCATCACCTAGCATTCCGCCCAGTCCTTTATCGAGGCTACCGTTCTCCAAGTGTTGACTTGTCATCTGTTTCGACTCTCGGGGGCCCAAGGTGAACATAACCTGCCCACTGGGTGCTGCATTGCCGTCATCATCGATGGCCGAGATCGTCACACCCCCCACTTGATCAGTAACGTTGATAATGCGTAAGAAAGTCTGTCGAGAGGGTTCACTAGCAGCATTCGTGAAATACACGTGGTAGTGCCCGTTTGTAAGTGCCGGTCCAAACCCGCGGATAAACGCCGCTGACCTATGACCTGATTCAATTCCAACCTGATGGCAAACCGTGGCTCATTTGTCGGACCTGGTGTCTGGTTTCTGAACTC
>JAQBUI010000084.1 GCA_027624035.1 Pseudomonadota bacterium
ACCAGCCGGTGATCAGGTGTCGCGGCGGCCGGACTATCAATATGATCACTTCGACCGGCAAGGCTGGGAAAAACAGCGCAAGGCACGCATGGCGCGGTCGCCGCTGCACAAAAAGGCGGATGACAAATGATGGCAGAGATGGGCAGCACAGCGGGCTCTGGTCAGAAACCGGTGTGGAACCGGTATGGCAAGCGGGTCCGAATGCTGATCGATTGCCGCAGTCCGGGAGTCGCGGTGCCGGGATGAAACAGGAACCGGTGGTGCCACGGAGATACCGCCGTGGGTGATCAGATACTGGTCGCGCCCGAATGCAGCCGTGGCGCCCATCTACTGGGGCGGCTGGTCATGAAACTGGCCGGGTGGCGCGTCGTCGGTGAGGTGCCGCCGGTGTCAAAGATGATTATCGTCGCGGCGCCTCATACTTCGAACTGGGACCTCATTTATCTGCTGGGGGCGGCGTTTACGCTGCATCTGCGGGTGAACTGGCTGGGTAAGGACTCTCTGTTTCGCACTCCTCTCGGACCACTGCTGCGGTTTGTTGGAGGCATTCCCGTGGATCGTTCCCGCGCCAACAACATGGTCGGCGCCATTGTTCAGGAGATCAGGCAAGGCAGTGGCTGTGCGATTGTCATTCCACCGGCAGGAACGCGTTCGAGAACCGAGTACTGGAAGTCTGGCTTCTACTGGATTGCGGTCGGGGCAGAAATACCGCTCGTTTGTGGTTTTCTGGACTATGCAAAAAAGGAAGCCGGTCTGGGGCTCAGCTTTGTTCCGAGTGGCGAGGTCACGGCCGACATGGACCGGTTGCGTGCGTTCTACCGCGACATCACCGCCCGTTTTCCGGATCAGAAGTCCAGGATTCTGCTTCGGCAGGAGGAATCAGGAGAGTCAGGCATTCAGCTCTCGAAGCCCTGATCGAAACGATGGTTTCAGAATGTACTGTGGTTCAGCCACATGTGCACCAGGATCGACGCCCCATAGCCCAGCGCGATGACGGGAGTCCACTTCAGGTGGGTCATGAACGTATAGTGGCCTCTTGCCTGTCCCATGAGCGCCACTCCGGCCGCCGAGCCAATGGACAGCATACTGCCGCCAACGCCAGCGGTCAGGGTCACCAGCAGCCACTGGCCGAGAGACATGTCCGGCTCCATCGTCAGTACCGCAAACATGATGGGGATGTTGTCCACCAGCGCCGACAACACGCCGACGACAACATTGGCCGTGGTGGCGCCCCATTGCCCGTACATGATCTCCGAGGCGACGTGCAGATACCCGATCAGTCCCAGGCCACCGACACACATGATCACACCGTAAAAGAACAGCAACGTATCCCATTCGGCCCGCCCCACCTTTTGGAAGATGTCGAACTTGACGTCGCCGATGGGGCCGGCGCGGCTGCGGCGTTCGTCCGGTGGCCGCCCGATGGCAGCACGGTGCATGAATCGGCTGAGCGGCAGGCGGCGTTCCTTGCCGAACGTGGTCTTGAGGAAATACCCGAACAGTTTGAGATAGGCGAGCCCCATCATCATGCCCATGGTGGCGGGCAGATGAAGCACGTTTTCGAAAATGACCGCGGTTGCGATGGTCAGCAGAAACAGCACGACGATGCGCCTTGCGCCTCGGAGCATGTTCACATGCTCGTCTACGAGGGCAGGGCGGGCATGAGGAATGAAGAACGACATGATCAGCGCCGGTACCCCCCAGTTCACCACGGAGGGTACAAAGAGCATGAGGAATTCGCCGAAGGTCACGTGCCCCCGATGCCATACCATCAGGGTGGTGATATCGCCAAACGGGCTGAACGCACCCCCGGCGTTGGCCGCCACCACGATGTTCACGCAGGCGATGGGCACGAAGGTGCGGGAATCTCTCCCCACCGCCAGAACCACGGCACACATGAGCAGCGCGGTCGTCAGATTGTCCGCGATGGGAGAGATGAAGAAGGCCAGCAGGCCGGTAATCCAGAACAGCTGTTTGTAGGTGAACTGTGCTTTGACCAGCCGGGCTCGCAGCGTTTCAAACACCTGGCGCTCTTCCATCGAGTTGATGTAGGTCATCGCCACCAGCAGGAACAGGAACAGCTCGGCATATTCCAGTATGTTGTGTTTCGCAGCGTCCTCGACGATGCCCGGCATATCCTGTTGCACGTACGCCCAGGCAATCATGATCCAGATAGCGCCCGCCGCAAGCAGCACCGGTTTGGACTTGCGCAGTTCTGTCAGTTCCTCGGTCATGACCGCGAGGTAAGCCAGTATGAAGATCGCGATCGCGAAGTAGCCGGTCCACGTTCTGGTCAGATCGAGGGTCTGGGTGACCTCGGACCCGTGGGCAAAAAGTGGCAGGACCGACAGGCACAGGAGTGCGAGCGTCGCGCTGAGAAACTTCATGATGTTGCCTCTGTCGAGATTCGTAGATTGTGCGTTGGTTGCAAGGCTCTGAAGTGCGCGGGCAGCCTTGGGCGTACCCGGACCAGGCACGCGAAGTCGCGCAAGAAAGTAATCAAGCTGGCACCTTGTATCAGTGAACTTCCATGAAAGTCTGAACATTGGCGTGACTGTTCCAGGCACGTCGTTGTCGAGCAGGGAAGTCTACTTCCCACACAGTGTGGGTACGGAACTTCCACGAAAGAGCGTTGACATCACGTGGCGCCAGCCACCTGATTCACACAATGTCCATCGTCCAAATGTGACCATGTTGGCGCCCCCCAACGGGGCGCCTATTCTAGCAACTTTGAGGGCGATAAGAAGCGCAGCGGGCAACATTTGTCCTTCATACAGGCTTTTTCTGGAACCCGGCATGCGTCGGCACAACGCACTGATTCAGGGTTCGTCTGGTGCGCCTTTCAATAGAGCTTCCCAAGTGTCGTGTCAAAGTGTCGGGTCAAAGTGTCGTTGGCGTCGCTGACTATCCGGGCTATGCTTGGCCTTTTGCGGAAGTTCTGTCCCCATTGTGGGGTCAGTTAGACTTCCCGGCACGACAACGATGTGGATACGGGCACGCTAATGCGTTCAGGCAACTCGCCCGGGATTGACCTGCTGAAACCACGGCGATGGGGACCCAGCTATGGCCACCGACTTCAAGACCTTTTTCGAGATTTACATCCGCCCGTCAGCAGGCGGCCGGATCAACCGGCATAGCTATGAGTTTCGCTATGCGGCGGCAACCCTGCTCATCGCGTGTTCCAAATCCGATCTGGACCAGGACCCCTCCGAGGGAAGAGAGATCGAACGGATTCTGTCAGAGGCATTCGGCCTGACGCAGTCCGCCATCAAGCCGCTGCTGGAGATGGCCGACCTGACCACCCAGCACGACTACCTTGAAGAGATCGGCGAGATGATCAATGAATATTTCGGCCCGAAGGACAAGCGTTACCTGCTGGATAATCTGTGGCGGGTCGCCTACGCGGATGGCCGGATCGACAGGCTGGAAGAGAAATTCATTGACCGGGTGGCGGGCCTGATCGGTCTTGATGATGACCTGGTCGCCTCTGCGCGTGCGTTTGTGGCTGGTCGAGTCGCCACTGGCGGTTGATCGTTCCGATCTTCAGCTGGTTGGTGTCGCCACCGGCCGGACTCCTGAGTAGCCCGGATCAAAGTGGACCAGTCCAGCCTGATGGAACTCATTGAGCCGACCATCCCAAAACCAGGCTAGCAGGCGTCAGTTGCCATTCGGGCCGGGTGGCCACACAATCGACTCATGATGGTCTGGCTCGCTTCAATCATTGGTCGCACTTGGGTACTCTGGTGCCTGTTACTTGGCACGGTGGCGCTGTCGGCAGGCTTCAAACTGTGGATGCCAGGCGCAGGGGGTGTGCTGCTCGATGGACAGTTGACTGCTGAGGCGGCCCGGCAGCTGCTGATGAATATGACCGAGCCCCAGAAGGCAGTTCACATCAGGATCACACTGCTGTTGGATATGCCGTATCCGTTCTTTTATGCGGGTCTGTCTGCTGGCATCACGCTACGGGCCTTTGGCCCCGGGCGCTGGTGGTTTGCCTTGCCAGCGATGCTGGCGATTCCCTCGGACCTGTTCGAAAACGTGATTCAGTTGCTTGCACTGGCCGGTGATGATCGGTTGCTCGGAATCAAGGACGTGCTGACTCCGTTCAAATATCTGCTGGTTCTGGTGGCTTCGGCCGTCTCTCTTGCTGGGCTGATACGGATGGTGCTGGCCCGCAGGCGCACCGGGACCGACACGGCCTGATCCGCTGCGTCTATTGCGATAATTTGATCTCAATTACACCTTCCGGTCGGGTTGACCATCAACTTCCAACTGCTGCTGAGGGAGGGCATCACGCTGCGATCGCCAACAGAAGCCTTCGTGAGATGCGGACAAACGTACTGAATCGTTCAGACATGGCACCTGATGTGTATGAACCGGCCGTTGGTTAGGTGTCGGCCTACAGGATCACGCGGGACCAGCGGCCGGACCGCCAGATCCCGGCAAAGATCAGTGATTGACCCGCACGATATGCGAACTGGTGGGTCAGCCAGATTCCGATCAGGCCCGCCTCAAGCACCACACCAAAAAAGTAGGCCCCGGGTACCAGGATCAGCCATTGGGTGAGCAGGTTGATCCAGGTGACTCGCCTGATATCGCCAGCGCCGTTCAGCATCATTGCGAACATGTAGCCGATCCCGTTGATGGCGATCATGAAACCGAGTATCCGGGTGGGCACTCGGGCGAGTTCCAGGGTCGCCGGGTCATGAATCCAGATCTGCAGGATCAAGTCGGGAACCAGCAGGAACGGCAAGCCGATCAGGGCCATGGCGAGGGTGCCAATCTTGATGACATCCCAGGCCCAGGCCGCGGCATCGGGAATGTTCTTTTCGCCCAGTGCCTGGCCGACCAGGGTTGCCCCGGCCGTGCCGAGACCCCAGGCGGGCAGGCCAACCAGATTGATCAGATTGATCAATACGCTGTAGCAGGCCAGTTCCATCGTGCCAATCAGGCCGACAATGGCATAGGTGGTAAAAAGTGCTGTCAGATCCAGCAGTTGCTGCAGTCCGGCCGGGATGGCGAGTCGGATGATGCTTCCCATGTCGGCGCGAGAGGGCCCCCGGCGTGTGACGCCGTAGGGTTTGCCGTGCCGGATAGCCAGAAAGAGATACAGCATGACGCCAAGTAGAGACGCGAGAAACGTTGCGAACCCGGCTCCCTCTGCACCCATCTCTGGCGCACCCAGGTTGCCAAAGATAAACAGGTAGTTGAACAGGATGTTGGCGGTATGCATGACCAGCAGCATGGGGATGTACAGCCGGGACAGACCCAGACCATTCCAGAATCCGGTGTGCGCCTGGATAAGGCCCACCAGTGTGATCTGCAGAATGAGCCAGCGAACATAATCGATACCGACGCTGACCACGGCCGGGTCCGGGTTGAGCAGTGGATAGAACCAGGGCACTGAAAAGTAAAGCAGTGCAGACAGGGCAGGGCCGACCAGCAGGGTGAGCCAGCTGGCTCCAATCAGGTAAGTGCCACATTCAAGGGGCCTCTCTTCGCCCTTGCGCCGCGACACCAGTGCCTGAATGGCGATGGAGACCCCGTAGGCGAGACTGAAGAAGACCATGGACAGGAAAGAAGAGAACCCGACGGCCGCGAGTTCTGTCGTGCCGAGAACGCCCACCATGGCCGTGTCGACCAGACCCAGCAGTACCCCGGATACCATCCCGCCCACGATTGGCGCGCCGATTGCGAATACCCGCAGGGCTCTGTCTCGTTGCACGAAGATCGTCACGGCTGTTGCCAATCCGGCTCTGATCTGGTGAGCGGTGCGTCCAGGCTACCTGATACTCAACATGCCCAACGCCCTGTTCTGGCGTGTCATGATTTCAGTTGCCAGGCCGGTTCGACCGAATGATAGCGTGCCACCTCAGGGATGGATTCGGGCTGATGGGAGGCCTGGTGCCGGCCTGACTCGGAATACCGGTAACCATAGTCGCGGCTGAGTTCCTCCACGGATGAATCCGGCGAGAGTTCACGAACGCGGATGTACTCGCCGCGTTCGATCGCGAACCTCTGGTTGACGATATATTCTGCCCAGGCCCCTTCTACGCCCCCAAGGCCTCCGGGGTAGGCACCCAGCCGATACAGCAGTTTTGCAGAGGCATTTTCGAGCACATCCGGGGCGGCAGACAGCATGTGCAGTTCCTGCTGGCGCATCACGGCCTTGACGCTGTTCATGACAAGGATGATTCGCTCCGCGTCGCTCTGATTGACGCCGGTGCCGTGCAGCAGACGACCCTCAAACATCATCACGGTGCCGGCGGGTGCCTCCAGGTTGATGGCCGGAGGCAGCGGCTTTTCGACCGGATTGCCAGAGCCGATCTCGGACAACAGGCGGTGTGAGCCCGGTACGACCAGGGTGCCCCCGTTGAATGCCGTGAGATCGTCCATGATATACATCGTGTTGACGGTAAAGGGAGCGTTGGAATCCACGAACGGCGACATGGCCTGATCCATATGCAGCCCCTGGGGCATGTTGTATTGGGTGGGCATGATGCCAATGAAAGATGACATCAGAAATCCCGGCCCCATGGTTTCCTTCAATATCTGTTCGATCAGGGGGCCACCCTGGACGCCCCGCGGGTCATGCTCAACGCATTGAATGAACTGCTCGCCCTTGTTGATCAGGGTGTGCAGAAACTGGGTTCTGGGCAGGTTCTCACCTGGTGGGAGCGGGGTTCCTGTCCAGCACGCGATGCCAGCCTTACGCTCCCCTGCTGCCTGGTCCGACAGGCGCTTTTTCATGCGCACATACTGATCCTTCGACAGCGCATCCTCGATGAGACAGTAGCCCCATTCCCGCAGATCGGCTCTTAGTTTGCGGATGTCCTTTGTGGGCTTCGGCAGATCGAACTGCTTCCAGTAGGCCGCCGCACTCCCGGTCGTGTTGTAGTAAAGCTCATCATCTTCGAGGTCCAGCCCGGGGACGCTGGAGTCAGCGGGTGCCTTTGCGGGGTCGTGGGCGTAGCCTTCCCGGGCGCCCATGTGGAAATTGTGGCGGTTGATGCTGCGATAGGGCTCGCCGCTACCCAGAAAAGCAGTGTAGAGCTGCTCCTCTTTCGGACTGTTGGCTTCGATGTACTCTTTGGTGAATTCGACGGGAACATTCATGACCCAGGTCTCCTGACAATGCCGGCTGCGCAAGAGGCGCCATGATAAACGATCATCAGGTCAATGACGAAGCGACGGGTCAGATCGGGCGAAGCGGCGCCTTGAAACCCGAGGGCTTGAAAGAGAGGCAGAAGGACAACGTAAGGTGCGTAACTGCTCGAAATGAACCGTGGCAAGGCTGTAGAGAAACCCGTTTGCAGGTCCGAAGTGTTCGTAATCGGTTATCCATGCCGCCTTCTGCTTTTGGGGTCATTGTTCTCCTTGCGTTGCCACTTGTCTCGGAATAGAACTCGATGCTCGCCGAGAGATCTCGGACGGGTAGGACGGGAATGGTGTTCTCTATGTGCGCGTTCCCTCGACAAGACCTTCGACGAATTCCACGAATGCAGGTTCTAACAAGACCTTCGCGAAGGGACTATTGTTCCACGAATACCACACTGCCGGAATCGGATAGAAAACTCTGATGATGTTCTTGAGTTCTTCATCGTCACCCCGTTCCTGCAACGATCGGAATTGACCCCAGTGGAGCCAGAACCAATACGAATTCCATGAGTCGGTACGACCCGCATCTTCGATCGAAACTCCGAACTCCTTTGCGAAAGCTTCGTAGTGCGCCATCGCTCCGGTGGTCTTCGCTACGCTAATGCGCATCTCATCGTGCACCGCCATTGCCATGCCCATATCGCGGACGCCAGTGGCACGGGTCAATCGATTCGCGTCTGCCGCCGAAGCCTTGGCGAAACGTACCTGAAGTGCCAAATAGCCGAGCGTCAGGACTACGGCAATTGCACCCAAAATCTCACCTATGGCACCTATTGCTTCCCAGTTCACAGTACCTCCTGTTTTACAGCGCCTCCCCGGTGTTCCTTCGATATTGAGCTTGATCACCAGGATTTTAGGCATCAGGCCGAATCTGTATGATGCCGCAACTAACCGGCGAGGAACAGAAATGAGTCAATACCCGATTTAACGATCGGCTCGTCAGGCGAGGATCATTGGGGCCTGGAGCAGATGTTACTGCCTGATCTAAGAGTGCAACCGAGGAACAGAACCAGGCGGAAACTTTGGGCGTCGAGACCTGGGTCGGGACCCAATCGAGGACCAGATATGTTGATCCAAGGACGTTCACGCCTACCACGCTTCACCGGCAGCCCGACGCCTCAATTGATCAAGACGGCTATGCAGGCCTTTGCTGGTCTGCTGGGATGAGATCGCGGCTGCGCGGCGACCTATCCTCATTTGTTATGCGGCATCGGTCTCTACTTTTCCAGGCAGACTGCTGACGATCAGGCGATCAAGATCAACCTTGTTTGACGCATTGTCGATATCGATACCGACCAACTTACCTTCTTTGTCGTAGTCGAGGACGACTCCCTCAGAGATCTCCGTGCTTTCACTGCTTGGATTCTCGGAGAGGTCTATATAGAGTGAATCGGTATCCTTAAAGTACTTCATCTTCATGGCTTGAACCCCCTGTCGGGGAAGGCGTTGTGGATAGTAGTTTGGTCCTGAAGTGTCACTACGCGCAGTAGCAGTTTTCAAACTCCGAAATCTGAGCCCAGAAACGATAACGGAACGTCCTGCCTTACAACTACTTCTCTATGGTGTGTCTATTGCCATGAGGTTAGGTAGCGTCCTCCAAATACCTCTCCAATCGGACCAGGCTCGAAGTTGGCCACGCTTCCTTTCGTTCATATCCCTCCTGAAACTGCGGAACATCATCCGGTAGTTGAAGCCAGTCGTCCTTCCGCTTGACAAATGTGTGTGCGCCAATCTTCAAACGGCGTAAATCTTCCACGCAGCTGGTTTGAAGCCATGCGGTTGCTCGAAAGGAAGTCGAAGTTCTGTAGATCTTGGCATCACAATCAGAACAATGATACGCGGTGCTCTCTGGACTGACCTCGATCGGTCTCAAGCTGCCTTGGGTGATAACTATTTCGCTTTCAAGGACGATACACGTGAGGCCAAAGCTTGATCCAGTCTTGCGCTTGCAGTCCAGACAGTGGCATGCATGAACAAATAGCGGCTCATTTCGCAGCTCGAAATGAAGGCTACCGCATTTGCAGAATCCATTAGTGGTGCTGGCCATAGCTTAGCTGCTTCTTGTCCGGAGAGTAAACCTCACAAGATTATAGCCGCATAGTTTGATTGTCTGGAGCAGTAGGCCCGATGTTTGTTGAACATAAGCGCTTAAAACCAAGAAACCATCATTGGGTGCAAGACG
This sequence comes from Pseudomonadota bacterium, assembly GCA_027624035.1. GTDB lineage: Bacteria > Pseudomonadota > Gammaproteobacteria > Pseudomonadales > Azotimanducaceae > UBA7455. Next base: position 9,341 of record JAQBUI010000084.1, read on the forward strand.
TCAACGACACATCACGCGGGGCAGTATATTCTGGTTCCGCCCGGAACATGAGATCGGCGATTACCTGGCGAGGGTCGACGATTGGCTCAACGCGCAGCCAATTCTGCTTGACTGGGTCGGTAAGGAACGGTGGGCGACATCACCCGGGCCATTCGCGCCAGGTGTTGGTGGTGTCGATTGTACGCTGACTGTGCCGGTTGACCTGGACTGCATCAGTAACCGGACAGGCCGGCTCAGTGGCAGTAAACTGTCCAGATCAGAGCAAGAAAACCTTAGGGGTCAGGACCACGTGCCAGGTCCAACTGAACAAGGCGATCAGTGGACATCGCCATGATCTGCGCGGCAACGATGTCAGCCGTGATGGCAGCGCACATCGCCGACCGAAGATTGCGCTCTGCCGTTCCGTTGAGTGCTGCCAGGGGTGCATGACAGTGGCAGCTCGACCGAGGACATCAGGGTCGCTGGCACCTGGTCCTGACCCCTGAATCTGGGAGCATGCCGAATTTGAACCAGAACATCTCTGCTGCGTTTGCGGGGGATCATCGATCAGCGGTGGCGTTCTACCTGGGCATCACCCTGTTGCTGGTGCTGGTGGGCGTGATCAGTTCGCTGCAGTTTGTCTGGCTGGGGGAGCTTCGGCAGGAAGAGGAGAGTCGCCGCCGTGTGGCGCTGAATGTTGCGGTTGCGAACTTTGTCGAACTCGTGGGTCAGCGCCTGGTAGCCGTGATCGAGGAGGCGTCGATGGGTGTGGTCAGCGGGACGGACGCGCCGACAGTCAAGTCGTATTATCGGTATGAGCAGGGTCGATTGTTGCTCTGGGCTGATTCCCGGACCTGGCTGCCGGTCAACCTGGCCCAGGCCCTGCAGCACCTTGGGCGACCTCTGATGTCATTCGTTGAAATGGATGACACAACCAGCCCGGCGCTGTGGCTTGATCCTCCTGCGGTCTGGGTCTGTTCGCAGCCAGGCGTCTGCGGGCTGGCGCTACTCGACGTGGGCGGTATTGGCAGGACGGTGCTGGCACCCGTGGCGGCTCGTGTGTTCAGTGAATTTGGTGACGAGATCAGGTGGTCAGTCATGATTGATCATGGTGGCCATTCCCGGGTGGTGGCGCCGCAAGGCGCAGTGGCGGACATGTTCAAGGTGGTGGATGCAGATGTGCAATTGGCGCGGTCTGATGAGATCGATGTTGTCGGGCCAGCCGGTGTGGCCTGGCGGGTCAGGGTCAATCATGGGGGCAGTTCCCTTGAGGATGCGGTTGCCCGTTCTCATCTACGCAACGTTCTGCTGAGCCTTGGAATGCTGGGCCTGCTCATGGTCGGGCTTGCCCTGGTGGTGATCAACGCCCGGCGTATGGTATCGCTTGCCCGCCAACACCTTTACTTTGCCGCGAGCGTCTCCCATGAACTGCGTACGCCGCTGACGGTCATTCAATCGGCGGCGGACAATCTGGCCGACGGTACAGTGGGGGCTGATCGAGCCCGGCAATACGGTCAGTTGATCAGTGGCGAGGTTCGTCGTCTGCACGGCACCGTTGAGAATGTGCTGCAATTCTCAAGATCGGCCTCGCTGAACCCGTCGGGAGAAGTGGTGAGTGTCGACATGGTTGAGCTTGTCGCCGAGGTGCTTGCGTCCTGCAGTGATGATCTGGCTGATCGCAAGGTCGACTTCAAACCAGCAGCCGGTCTGCCACATCCGTCCGGCGACCCGGGCGCGCTCCGATCCGCATTGACCAACCTGATTCGCAACGCAGCAGTCTATACAACCAGCGGGGACTGGATCCGAATCAATGTTGCCGCCGTCAAGGTGCATCCCAGCGGTCGGGTAGTGCGCGTCCAGATCAGAAACCCGATCAGTGCACCGCCAGACCCGGACCCGGAGCGTCTGTTCGAGCCGTTTTATCGTGGCCGCAATGCTCACATGGCGTCCACGTCCGGTACCGGCATTGGCCTTGCGGTCGCTCGAAATGTCGCTCGGCAGCATGGCGGTGGCATGTCGGTGGACACATCGATGGCGGGCGTGATTACCTTCAGCCTGATCCTGCCTGTTCATGCACAGCCCGTCCATGAATAGCCTATAAGTAGCCCATGAGTAGCCCATGAATAGTCCCCCAACAAATGGAAAACGTCGCGTGCTATTGATCGAGGACGAGCCCGGGCTGGTATTGACACTCACCGACCGGCTGGAGACGGCGGGATTTCAGGTCTCCCATGCCGGCACCGGTACCGAGGGGCTGCGCCTGGCTCGTGGGGCCCGGTTCGATCTGATTGTGCTGGATGTCATGTTGCCCGGCATGGATGGCTTTGAAGTCTGCTCGCGGCTGCGTCGCCATGGTGTCCGTACCCCAGTACTGATGCTGACGGCCCGGGGTGAAGTCCAGGACCGCGTCCGCGGCCTTGACTCCGGTGCGGATGACTATCTTGGCAAACCGTTCGAGATGATTGAACTGATGGCGCGTATCCAGGCGCTGTTGAGAAGGGCAGAACCCCCTGGCAGCAGTGAGCTTGTGATCGGCGAAGCGCGGGTGGACCTGGATGCGGGCACTATCAACCGGGATGGTCGTAAGGTAGAGGTGTCACCACTGTCGCTTCGACTGTTGTCATTCCTGGTGGCCAATCCCGGCCAGACCCACAGCCGTGAGGCCCTGCTTACCAGGGTCTGGGGGCATCGCTCGCTACCATCGACCCGAACCGTTGACGTGCACATTGCCGCGTTGCGCAGAGCCCTGGAGGAAGACCCCGGGAACCCGCAATTCATCGTAACGGTGCACACCGTGGGGTACCGGTTCGAGGCTCAGCCCCCCGGATAGGTCACGGTCAGAGTCTGGTCTGCATCCACCTGTTCGAGCACCACGGTGTTGCCATCCGGCCAGGTGACCCTGACCTCATCGACCAGCGGCGTGTCGCCGAGCCCGAACGTCAGCGGCAGTTCTACCTGTGACAGATAGCTCCGTGAGGGCATCACCAGGCGGCGCTGTTCAACCCCGCCCGCCCGCAGTATCACCCGTGCCCCGATGGCATCCCGGTTCGCTCCCTGGCCTTGCACCTTCACCCGAAGCCAGTGATGGCCAAGCGCCTGATCATTCCTGAACAGGATGGGGCGACGGCCCACCTGGGTGACGATCACATCCAGGTCGCCATCCCCGTCAATGTCCGCATAGGCGGCACCGCGGCCGACCACGCTGGCGCTGAGGTCCCCGGTCTTCTCATAGGGAACGTGGACGAAGTTTCGAGTGCACTCCGGCCCGCAATTCCAGAACAGCTGGGTAGGCTGCTCATAGTGCTGGCTGGGCTGAACGATGTTGATTTCGTCCTCCACATGGCCATTGGTCTGCAGCAGGTCCAGGCGTCCATCAAGGTCATAGTCGAAGAAGAACAGGCCAAAGCTCAGCGCCTGGCGACTGTCCGGGCCGATGCCTGATACCACGGCCTCATCCGTGAACAGCCCGAGCCCCTGGCTGGAGACGTAAAACGAACTCATCTCGTTGGCGAAGTTTCCGATCGCCACTGCGAAATCGTTGTCGTTGTTGTAATTGGCAGTGTCGAGCCCCATCGCGCCGGTCGCCTTGCCCGTGTTGTCGAAGGCGAGCCCGGAATTCATGCCGGATTCTTCGAAGGTGCCGTCCCCGTTATTTACAAACAGAAAGTTGCGAACCGTGTCATTGGCGACCACCAGATCGAGCCTGCCATCGGCATTGATGTCCACCGGGTGTATGGCAAGGGCCTTGCCGGCAGGCAGATTGGTGGCTGGGTTGTTGATTTGAATGCCAGCGGTTGCGCTGACGTCGGTAAACTGGCCGTCACCTTCATTCCTGTAGAGGTAAGAGTGTGTGCCGGCGTAGTTGGCCGGTGGTCCATAGGCCCGCCCGATGCCCGTCAGGCGGTAGTCCACGGAAAGATCAATGTCCCGGGACCATTGCACGTAATTGCAGACAAACAGATCAAGGTCGCCGTCGTTGTCGAAGTCGAAAAAGGCTGCACCGGAACTCCAGGCGGTGGCCTCGCCAGCGACACCCGCGGTTTCGGTGATGTCCTCAAAGCGTTCACCCCCATGGTTCAATAGCAGTCGGTTGGTCCCGACCGCCGTCAGAAAGATCTCGGGGAAACCATCGCCGTTAAGATCGGCCGCGGCGGCCCCCATGCCATAGATGTTCAACTGATCCATCCCACTTGCACTGGTGACGTCTTTGAATGTGCCGTCACCCTGATTGCGCAGCAGCGCAGAGGCGGGTGCACGCAGATCTTCCGTGCGCCATGGCCAGACGCTGCCGTTAACCAGCAGCAGGTCCTGATGGCCGTCGCTGTCGTAGTCCAGAAATGCCACGCCGCCGCCCATGGTCTCCGGCAGCATCTTGTCACCATAGGCACCGGAAAAGTGCACGAAGTCGATTCCGGCAGCCTCCGTGATGTCCTGGAACGTGACCTGCGGCGGGGGAATGTCGAGGGCTGATTCCAGCCGCCGGGCAGTGACAGGCTCTGCCTGTTCGACCATCACGGGTTCGTTCTGGGGCCGCAGGATGGCCCAGGTGACCGCCACCAGTGCCGCTACGGTAACGACGACGATGACGGACCATTTGAAGGCCTGCCCGATGATGGTGTCATCTTCAGGCACATCGTCGTATCCGGCGACCGGGTCGGTGTCCGGGTTGTTGGGGTGATCACTCATGGGGATACCCTCTTTGAAGAATGCGCCGGCAGTTCGTATGCGCCGGTTCGATGCAGATCATAGATCACAATGGGCTCAGCCGCATGATTGGCGGCGGCGTTGCGGCTTCGTGCCAGCACCACGGCCCGGTCCCTTGCGTTGTCATCTACCCGGTATTTTGCATAAAGGTCCCGGTGGACCTGCTCAAGCTCCGGTGCTCCGAGGCGTGCATGGATCTGAGAGATGCCGTAGTGAGCCTCGGCGTTCTCAGGATCAAGTTCAAGGGCCCTGCCAAACCAGTCAGCCGCCTCGTTCAGCAGGCTGGTAGCGTATTCGGGGTTACGGCGCTCTGCTTTTGCCCGGTCGAACAGGGTCTGGGCGTACTCATTGAGGAGTCTGTAGTCCTGGCTGAAATCGAATTCTCTTGCCTGGGCATCCGGAAACCGTGTTTGTATGACATCCAGATACCCCTGCAGCGCCTCGTCCAGATAACCGTTGTTACGGTTCACAACGGCCGTGAAGTAGGCGACGGACCACGGATACGCCGGTCGCTCATGTTCGGCTGCGCTGCGCAACTCACTAACGGCATCGTCAAGGCGACCTTCCCGAAGATAGACCCTTGCAAGGTTCAGGTGCCCCTCGCTGCGGCCCTCGCTCACCACCCTGCTGAACGCCTCCTCTGCCTGTCGCAACTGCCCTGCGCCCTGCTTTCTGAGCAGTCCTATGCCATAGTCATTCCAGCGCTGCCAGGCAGCAATGTCCTCTCGGGCTGACCCTGTTCGTCCATTGGCCGGGTCCACTGGCAATACCACGCTGTCAGTCGCGATGGTGGTGATGGGCAGGTCGTTGAAGCTGAATGCCGGGCCCTGAAAATGACGCATATAGGTCGTGTCGAACTTGCGGTACTGCAGTGCGACCTCCAGGCGGATCTCACCCGCTGCTTCGTCCGGCAGGTCCTCTGGTACATGCAGTTTGAAGTGTACGCTGTCTGCCGCACCCGGCGGGATCTGGTTGTTGTACAGCGGGACGAAGATGTCTTCGGCGTTCCTTCGGTCAATCCGATTGCCATTGCGGTCGATCACATAGGCATTGACGAAGTGAGACCATGGGTCCACTTCACCAGTGGCCGGGTCCAGCCCGCCGCTGCGCCCGATGATCTGCTCGCCTGCCATGGCGGTTACATCCAGCCAGATTTCGTTGGAGTCTGCAGTGCCCTGGGTAAACAGATGCCCCAGGGTCAGGGTTCGCACGACGATCTCGACCAGGTAGGTTTCCCCCGGGACGAGTGCCGGCAGTGCGGGCCGGATGGGCCCGATGATCTCGCCGTCAATGCGGCCGTCTTTGCGTAGTGCCACGATATCGAGGCGCAGCGAGTCCTTCAGGAACTCTCGATGTGCCTCGTTGACCTCATAGGGCAGATTCAGCAGATGAGGAATCGCGGTATTGGCCGAGGGGAACTGGTGGTCGTGCACCTGAAGGATGCCTTCATTGCTGAATGGCTTCGCACCGAAGTCGTCCGATTCGGCCAGCGGCATATGACAGCCATTGCAGTTGTGGTCGGCCGCGGGAGGGTAGTAGAAGCTGGTAATACCGTGGCCGGAGACGCCGCTTAACTGGTAGGCATCATAGTGGTTCTGACCCCTTAGCCATTTATAGCTGTTGAGCTCGGTAGGGAGATGGACCTTGTGGCAACTGCCGCAAAACTCGGGCGTCTGATGGAGTGGCTTTAAAAAGGTCTTCTTGTGGAATGCAGGCTTGGCCTTGACCAGTGTCTGATTGACCCATTGCAGCGCCTCACTATCGCTGAAGGCAAACGGATAGTGGATAGGTTCCTCGATGGTAAAGTCCCCATTGCCCCTGACCGAGTTGATATGGGTAATCGCGTGGCAGCCGGTGCAGGTGATCCCCGCCTGTGACGTGGGATGGTTCACGTCATCGAAATTCGGGTCATCGAAGGCCCCGCTGAAAAAGGGCACCAGATCGTGACAACCGGCACAGAACCGGGCGGCCTGGACGTTCCCATCCCGCTCGAGTGCAAACTCCCGGGTGTTCCTGACGGAAAACAGGTACGCAGGATTATTGAATGATGCGAATCGATGCATGCTGCCGGACCACTTTTCGTGTACGTCGGCATGACATTGCTGGCAATAGTCGTCCATCATCATGGTTCTGGCGGGAATGAAATTGCCGGTGGCCGTCCGTGCCAGCGAGGGGAAGAAGTAATCCTCGCCGCTGGCCGGCCCGGCAACGTTCCACTGCCTGGGGTCCTGCGCCTGGAAGGTGAGCATGGCGATGGCAAAGACGCCGGTCGCGGCTGCCACGGCACCGCCAAAACGCCAGTTGATGCGCGGCCCGGACAGCCGGTGCAGGATGAACAGCCAGGCCACCACGAGTGGCGTGATGATATGCAGCCAGTACACGGCATCCCTTATCTGTGGTTGGCGGACTTCCACAAGAGGTATTCCACGGGTGAGCAGGAGCCCGCTTGCCAGCAGCACGATGGCGGTGGCGAATAGCCCGTAGCCAACCCGGACCGCCCGTCGGTTAGGCCGGTCATAGGCATTTCGAATGTGGACCCCGCCGTACACCAGAACTGGCAGGATAATGATGAGCCCCAGCCCAAGATGGGCGAGGAACATGTACTGGTAGAAATAGTCCTGGTAGGTATCGCCGGACACCCATTCGGCGAAGGTGATGGTCCCCAGATAAACGGAGTTGAAGGTCAGCAGGGCAAACAGACCCAGTACCCCGTACAGCAGCCGCCGCAAGCGTGGGCCAACAGCCGGAATATAACGACGCCGGACCCGCAGGCGCGGTGATGCATTCTCGGATGACAAGTCAGTTCCCCATCGGAAGTCGGGCCCCATTGTGGCCAAGAGACGGCATCCGGGAAAGTCGGGTGCCGATGTTTTTACATTATTTTTACAAGGCCTGGCCGGGCTGGTCGACCCGAGCCTGACCGGAGTCAATGACATCGGAAGGAACGGATGACAGCATTGATGCAGTCATATCTGTCACAGGACCCAGCTTGGAAAGTCTGCAGATCATTGTTGCCGGATTGGCCGCCATCATCCTGTTCGTTTTCGGCCTCGACAACTTTTCGACCGAGATCGAGCGTATTACGGGGGAACGATTTCGACGCTTTCTGGGGTCGGCGACCAGCGTTCCTGTCATTGGGGTGGCGATTGGTGCAGTAGTGACCGGTGTCATCCAGTCCAGCTCCGCAACCTCTGTGATTACGATTTCTCTGGTCAACGCCGGTGTATTGTCTTTCAAGAGCAGCGTCGGAATCATCTTTGGTTCCAACATCGGGACCACGGTGACGGCTCAGCTGGTCGCGTTCAAGCTGACCGCCTTTGCGCCGGTGTTTGTCATCGCTGGCTTTGTGCTGTCGCTGGTACGCAGCCGATATTCGGTATTCGGCAAGGCGGTGTTCTATTTCGGCTTTGTCTTCTTCAGCCTGAACCTGATCTCGTCGTCGCTCGCGCCACTGCAGAGTAGTGAGGTGCTGATGGGCTACCTCACCCAGCCCCAGAATCCTCTGCTGGCGATTCTGGCAGGCTGCCTTTTTACAGCGGTGGTGCAGTCGAGTTCAGTGACCACCGGGCTCGCGATCATCTTTGTGCAACAGGGGATTCTGGGGCTCGAGAATGCGGTACCGCTCATCATGGGTGCCAACGTGGGAACGACGGCTACGGCTCTCATTGCGGTGTTCCAGATGGACATCGCGGCGAAGAAAACGGCACTCAGCCACTTCCTGTTCAACACCGGGGGCGTCATTCTGCTCGCGCCGCTGCTGTTTCTGTACGGCGATCGGTTGTCCGGCGTCGAGGTTGACCCTGCCCTGGCCCTGGCGGGCCTGCATCTTGCCTTCAACCTGGTAACCACGATTCTGTTTCTGGTGTTCATCCGGCAGTTCGTGGCCCTGGTGGATTTCCTGCTGGGGGAGGGCAAGATGGACTTTGAGCGCCTTGCCCTGCCCGTATTCAGCCAGGAAGCTACATTCCCGGAGATCAGCAGTGCATTGAAGGTAAACAGCGGCCAGTTGTTTGATTTCCTGCGCGAGAACTACAGTCTGGTCACCCTGGCGATCGAAGCCAACTATCGCAGCATCACCGAGGCAGCAGAGAAGCGGATCGACTATTTACGATTCGTCAAACGTGAAACCACCGGATACTTCACTCGCGTCGTGACCATGGTGGAAGATCAGAACGACATTCGATGGCTGCTGCGGACCATTACCCTTTATGACTATCTGTTTCAGATTCATGACTCGATCATCGATCTGTTCGAGGCCAAGAAACTGCTGGATGATCAATACATAGAACTGCATCCGGATGTGCTTGGTCTGGTGCGGCAGGTATCGACTGAAACCCTCGGTTTTTTTGACGACATTTCCAATGCCCTTGCCGATGACGTTGCAGAGGCGTCCATTGAAGAGCGTTCGCTGGAACTGCAGGATGAGATTGACGCTGCCAATCGTGAGCTTCTCAGGTTGATGATAGTCCCTTCAAGAAGGGATGCCGGGGCGCTGGCCAACTACATTACCTATTCCCAGCGGCTGAAGGACAAGCTTCACAATTACTACCATACCGCGATTCGCCTGGGGGCGCCGGGAGCAGGTGCTGGTCAGCAGACGCCAGCCCCGATTGCCCCTCAATGACCTCAATGTTGATTCACCGCAAGTTCCGAAGATGAACCTTCATCGATGCCGAGCCTGCACTTTGCGGCCAGGAATCCGCCGCGCGGGAACGGTTTTCACCCTTGACTGTGGACAGGCCGATTACCTCAAGTTGTGATGAACTGTGCGGCCGGGGGCTCTACAGCCCCTCGATAACCTCAATTCGCTGGTTCACCGCCACGGATGACAATCGTTGAACCTGTCCTGAGGGCCATGCCAGTTCAAGGCTTTCTACCTCTGCACATTGACCGAGGCCAAACCAGACAGCCTGATCGCTCTGACTGACGAAGCCGGTACCAAGCTGGACCGTTTTCACCTGGACCACACCATCACAGGTGAGCGTGACCCGGGTACCGATTCCCTGACGATTGGACATCGTGCCCCGGGTCTTGACGGCCAGATAGTTTCCTCGCCGGGCTGCCTGGTTCTTCAGCACCACCAGGGAGGGGGCATTGCGATTGCTGATGGCAAGGTCCAGACCGCCGTCGCCATCGATGTCGCCCACCGCTACACCTCTCGAATCCTGTACCAGGTCAATGGCCAGCACTGCGCCGACATCGCCAAACTGACCGTCGCCCAGATTCTGGAAGAAGCGATTGTGCTCGTATCCTGCAAAGGACATTGCCTGACGCTCGATCAGGTCGTTCATGTAGCCGCTTCCGGTTCGCCAGGACTCATCCTCGGCGCTGGCGGGGACCAGCGCGTGACGCCAGAAGGTACCACTGACATCATCGCGTTTGTTGTTGCTGAACATTCCGTTGGCAACGTAAAGATCGTCGTCACCGTCGTTGTCGTAGTCAAGAAAGGCGCTTCCCCAGGACCATTTACCATTGATGACGGGAGTGTCATCGACCTCCTGGAAACGGCCGATGCCAAGATTACGCAGGAGCGTGTTCCCCTTCGCGAATCTGAGGGCCCGGTTGCGCTGGTCCTCGCTGCCGGGATAGTGGGGTGAGGTGAGAATCCGATGGCCCGCTTCGCTGTGCATATTGGAGACATACAGGTCGAGCAAGCCATCGTTGTTGAAGTCAGCCCAGCTTGCACCCATGCCGTTGCCGTAATCAAGAACACCTGCTTCGGCCGCGACATCCCTGAACGTGCCGTCACCGAGATTCCTGAACAACTGATTCGGCCCGAAGTCGTTGACCACATAAAGGTCCGTTTTATCGTCCTGGTCGAAGTCCAGCCACAGTGCGCCGAAGGTCCAGCGACGATTGTCTTCGTCGAGTCCAGTGCGCCTGGTGACGTCCTCGAACCGGCCCTGTCCCTGATTCCTGAACAGCTTGTTGAAAAACCCCTTCCTGGAGTCGAAATAGTCAAAGCCGGTGAGATAGTCAGGATTACCATAGCTGCAGATGTAGAAGTCCAGCAGCCCGTCACGGTCAAAGTCAGCGATGGCCGCACCGATTAGCCCCGTCGTCTGCATTCTGTTGAATCCCGAGGGGCCCGAGGCGTCAAGAAATGACCCGCCACCATTCTGGAACAGGTACATTCGGGTGGTTGTCAGCAGCAGCAGGTCCAGATTGCCATCATTGTTCCAGTCGAAAAAGTAGCCCATCCTGACGTTCGCTATCTTGTCCAGTCCCAGTTCTGCGGTGGCGTCACTGAACTCACCCTTGCCGTTGTTTCGATACGCGATGGGAGCACCGACTCGCTGTGGCAGGAAAAGATCGAGGTCTCCGTCGTTGTCGAAATCAGCAAGGGAAACCCCTTCGGCAAAATAGGAGACGAAGCGGGAAGCCTGGATGTCGTCCCGGGCAGGCAGGTTCAGCCGGGCGCCTTGATCCTGAAACTGCGGACTGCCGGTGACACGGGTCAGGCGGGTGAGGCTGAAGTCCATGAGCCTCCAGGCACTGCTGACGTCCTGTTGAACCAGTACCACATCGGCACGGCCCTGATCCTCTCGGAGCCCGTGAGGGGTTGCCCCGGTCAGTCGAAACTGGATGCCCAGCCTGGCTGTGGTCGCTGTCTCTGACAGCGGTGGTTCGGGCGCCTCCATGGAAGTGGCTGGCTGGGTCGATACTGATGCTCCCTGCCGCGAACGCCGGTTATGGCCAGACAAACTGAGGGATCCAATCTGATACTCGGTTCGGCTGATGCGGGCGTAGGTCCCCGTGTACCCGGTCCAGACGGCTGCAAAGGACTCACTGTCCAGTCTCTCTGATGGAGCGGCAAGCGACTCAACCATGACGCCATTGGTTTCACGGTGCTGGCTTGTCGCCAGTGTCGGCGCGCCGGACCCCATGAAATCCGGATGAAACAGCATTGGAATCACGTCGCTGGTCAGGCTTGCGCCCTGCAACCCGGCGAAGAAGCGGTCCAGCGTGGGTGTGATTCGCCTCAGGCTGACTTCGTCTGGCCAGAGCGCACGTTCTTGCGCCATGACCGCGGCTCGTCTCTCAATGACGGCGTCGTCCGGCAAATCGCGTCGAATGCTCTGGGAAGGCTGACCAGGTGGTGAAACGTCAGCGACGGAAATCGCAGACATCACCGTCAACAGGAGTCCGATGCTCAAGTGTCGCCAGTTGGGCTGATGGCCCATAACAAGCACGCTGCCTCCTGGGGATACTCGGGTGTCACGTAAAACATCAAAGGCCGCTGATCCTGGACAGGGGGAGTGCATACTGGACAGACACCGAACTAAAACTATACTAATGATTGACTCTATCATGTGGCTTTCTATTCCTCTATGTCAGCAATCATGTCAGCAATCATGTCAGCAATTCGTGTCAGCCAGACATGCCAGCGATAGCGAGCAGGCGCTGGTGGTCACCGCTGGTCCTTGTGGGCCTTGTCTCGACATCAGTCGCTGGCCAGCCACTGCCCGCGGCGCCCGGTGATGAGGATTTTTACGGCTCTTCCCCTGATCGAGTGGGCAGATTATCGTAGTCCCCTATGAGAGACAAAGACCTATACGCCCAGATACTGGG
>JAQBUI010000085.1 GCA_027624035.1 Pseudomonadota bacterium
GACGTCGAACAGATACGCTGACGCCGGATCTTCCGGCAGGCCGTCGGCGATTTCATCCTCCCGGGTGACGCCCTGCCGGTAGGTCTTGCGATCGGTGGTGCGCAGCCAGCTCGTCAGTTCCAGAACATCGTCTTTGGCCAGGGCCCGGCGCAGGAATTTGTATTCCCAGCGTGGCTCCCCCTCGAGATAGAGCACCCGCCGTTTGCGCTCATTGACCGTCAGCAGCCGCCGGACACGATTGTTCTCAGTCAATGAGTCTCCGGGGGTAGGGGTCAGCTCGAACAGCAGATCATGGATGCCCGCGTTGCCGCCGAGGAAACTGATCTCGGCCTGAATGTTGGGTTGATCGCCCGTCAGTGCGACGGGCACCTTCTGCAGCAGTCTCTGGCCGTCGCGAACAGACAGCATGGCAGTGCCGCCCGACGCCAGATGATGCGCTATGGTCACTCGCGCCGTCACCACGCTGCCGACGGCCGCCTCTGCAGGCATCGTGACATTGGTCAGGCGCACTTCACCCGGGAGGTTTGGCGTACCGAAGCCGATGGTATGAACCGGTACAGCGCTCTGCCTGTCGCTGAACAGCGGCGCTGCGGCAACCTGCGCGCCTGAGCGGTTGTCCATGCCGTCGCTCAGGACGATGACCGCTGCGAGCGGCTCCCGGGTGTATCCGGCGATCACGTTGCTAACAGCATCCATAAGCCGCGTTTGATCGCCGCTGGGTGCAAGTTCCCCATCGACTCGGGAGACGGCGTTGTCAAAGCGGTAGGTCGCGACTTCCACCATGGGTGCCAGCGAGGGCAGGAGTTCTTGCGTGAGGATATCACTGGCCGCATCGAGGCGGCTTGAACCAGGGGTTTCCCCGGCGGGGAATCCCATGCTGCGGGACGTATCAATCAACACCGCAACGATATTGGTCCCGGCACGCATCAGGGAAATCTCGAGGGCTGGCGCTGCCAGCAGCGCCAGGGCGCCGAGCGCGAATGCCGTCTGGAACAGGGCGATGCTGGCGCGGCGCCACAGCGGCCAGTGGCGAGTGCGGGTTCCAAACAGGACGCTGCCAATGATGATCAGGCAGACCAGCAGCCCACCGGCCAGCCACCAGTCGGGGTCCCCTGGCCGCGTAAACACCAGCGCGGCATTGTCATACGCATCCCTGGGATATTTGAACAGCAGGGGGAACCACATTGAGGCGTACGCTTCAGTGAGTCAGGACGTAGGTCATGACATTGACCCCGAGCCGGTAGGAGAGGGTGCTGAAGCGCTCAAAGTACCATTGTCCATAGGCTTCCCGCTCCCAGCCATCTGCAATATCCGTATTGTGGGTACCAATCACCATAAGCCGGTTGTCGTCGTCAAAATAGCCCCGCATCATCGGCGTCTCCAGGGAGCCGGACGGCTGCCGGTGCATGCTGCGTGGCTCTGTTGTGGTCTCACCATTGCTCCGCCAGGCGAAGGTGCTGGCGGGTATCTGCGGCATCGTCTCGATCTCGAACACGGTCTTGAAGATGGGATGGCTGACGTCTATCTCCTGCCAGCGCCGGTCCGGCAGCACCTGGCGCATGAAGACTTCAAACGCAGCCCATTCTGCTTCGCCCCAGAAATCGTCCGCCCAGAGGAAGCCGCCATTAGCCAGATAGTCCCGCAGGCCGTCGACTTCCTCATTGCTGAAGTCCAGATAGCCGACGTCAGACATGAACAGAATCGGGAAGTCGCCGAGATCATCGGCCGTCAGGCGCCGCTGCACCGGCTTTGCCGCGGTAGTGATGCGGGTGAGTTCCCCGAGCCGCCGCCCGAAGTTCTGCTCCGCCTGGGGATAATCCGTTTCCCATCGGGCCCACACTCGCCCTTCGTATTCATAGTAGGCCCGGCCCCAGCCGCCGACGCTGTCATATTCGACCCGGGCAATCCGGAACTGCGTCAGGTCGACGGGAAGATTCTCGGCCTGCGCGGACGGAAAGGCGCCCAGGGCAACCAGCGCGAAGACGAAGACCGGTGGCACAGCCAGCAGGCCGGCAGGCAGACGGCTGGCAACGACAGTGTGCAGTTTCATCGATGACTCGAACACCGCGAAGAAGTGTCTGGTCAGTATGCCGAATGGACTGCGCAAGAGGAAATGTCCAGTTCAGGAACCTGTGTTGACCAGGGACAACTCGCCAGTGGCATGGCGGTTGGGAGGATCGTGTACCGCCGATCAGTCATGGCCCTGGAATCGGGTACGGCCTGAATCGACTGACTTGAAATCGGGAATACCTGGTGCGGTGGGTTCCAGATCCCATCAAATTGATGAGTTCGCTGATCTCGGCGTACAAGAGACAGACCAGGCCTGCCTCCGAAACAGGGCGCAGTGTTTGTTAGACTGATCGCGACGTATTCAGGGTTAGGTCGTGGCTGACGAAAGACATACTGCGCAACGGCTGCTGGGGCAACTTGAGGTCAGTTCCGTGGGGCCGTTGCTGTGGTTCCTGGGCTGCATCGGGACGAGTTACCTGGCAGCGTACCTGCCTGTCTATGAAGGACTGTCCGACCCGGGCCGGGACGCGTTGTTCATTCTGGTGCTGGCGGCAGCGCTGTGGATGACAGAAGCCATTCCAGCTTTTGCGACCGCCCTCGTTGTGGTGGCACTGGAAATGCTGATGCTCACTGAGGTGGGGCCCTGGGAGCAGTTTCTAGCGCCCTGGTCGAGCCCGGTGATCTGGCTGTTCTTTGGCGGCTTTGTACTGGCGGCTGCCGCCGTTCGCAGTGGGCTGGATCGCTGGCTGTCGGGCTGGGTCCTGTCGCTGACCGGTGACCGGCCACCTTTCGTGCTGCTCGGTGCCATGGGCTCAACCTTCGTCTTCTCGATGTTCATGTCCAATACGGCGACGGCGACCATGATGCTGTCAGTCCTGTTGCCGGTGATCGCGGTGATGGACAAGGCGGCCCGCCTGCGTACCGTCCTGCCTGTCAGCGTGGCATTTGCCGCCAATATCGGTGGTATGGGAACCATCATTGGCAGCCCGCCCAATGCGATTGCGGCCGGTCTCCTGCAAGCCCAGGACCCGATTACCTTCATGGGCTGGCTGCTCGCGGCATTGCCAGTCGCAATCCTGCTCGCGGGGGTGACCTGGCTGTTCCTTGCCTGGCCGGTCTGGAAAGACCCGGCCGTTGATCTCAGCCGCATTGTGCAGTCGTCGCGGCCCATCCTGGCCCTCTGGCAGCGACTGGTGGTCATGACGGTGTTTACCGTGACGGTGCTGTTGTGGATGAGCGGCCCGATTCACGGCATCCCGACTGCGGTGGTGTCGTTTCTGCCCATTACCATATTGACCATGACGCGGACCATCGGCGTGGATGAAATCCGGAGCCTGCCATGGGATGTATTGCTGCTGGTCGCAGGTGGCCTGGCGCTGGGTGTCGGCATCGAGGGTTCCGGGCTCGCGGCCTGGCTGGTTGCCTTTCTGCCCGTTGACGATCTGGGGCCCATCGGTCTGGTCCTGGGCCTTGCCTGGATCTGTTCGGCTCTGTCCAACTTCATGAGCAACACCGCGGCATCCAATATATTGCTGCCGATTTCCGTTGCCCTGGGTGGCGGTCAGATCGAGTATGTGATGCCCATCGCACTGGCTGCCTCGGCTGCCATGTGCCTGCCGGTTTCCACCCCGCCCAACGCGCTCGCCGCCAGCCGGGCAGGACTGCGTTCCATGGATTTCCTGCCCGGTGGCCTGCTGGTCGGCATTCTGGCTGCACCGGCGGCAGTGGCCGCCTGCTTTGTCTACTTTGCGTGACGAGGCAAAGCCCATGCGAAAATCCATAGCGATTTCAGGCAACATCGGCACCGGAAAATCCAGCCTGGTGGAATTCCTGGCGCGCACCTACGGGATTGCGCCCTTCTATGAGCCGAATGATGAAAACCCCTACCTTCCGAGCTTTTATGAGGACATGCGCCGCTGGGCGTTCCACTCTCAGATCTACTTTCTGAGCAACAAGTTTCGCCTCCATCAGGCGCTTGATCGGGCCCAGGGCGTCGTGGTGCTGGATCGCACCATCTACGAGGATGCCGAGGTCTTCGCCACCGCTTTGCACCAGATGCGTCGCATCGATAAGCGCGACTGGCAGACCTACTGGCGCTTTTACCAGACGATCCTTGATGCCATCGCACCACCCGATCTGATGATCTATCTGCGATGTTCCATGCGGACCCTGCGGCGCCGAATCAAGCTGAGGGGCCGCGCCATGGAGCAGGATATTCCGCTCGCCTACCTCAAGCGGCTGGACGGGCTATATGAGCAGTGGATCGAGGCGTATACCTTGAGTGAGGTGCTGGTGCTGGACACCGAAGAGCTGGACTATGTTTCTGACCTTGTGCATCAGATTGATGTCATGGAGCGCATTGAGGCCATCCTTCCCACGGAACTTCGTGAGCGTTCAGGGACCTGAGCTACAGTGACGGCTTCCCTGGCACAATCAGCAATGATATCGAAGCTATGTAGTGATCAGGTCCTGACCTGACCGAGACTGTAGACATCGGTTGCATTGCTCTGGTGAATCTATAAGATGACATGTCATGATTTGTCATGACAATGGAGGAGGCAATGACCACCATCAAGATTAGCTCCAAAGTGGAGGAAGCGACCTGGAATTCGCTGAAAGCGCTGGCGGAAGAGTCTCAACAGAACATCTCCGGCGTTTTGACAGAAGCAATTGATGAGTATGTTCAGCGCCGTCGAATACGCCCGGAAGTCCGGGATGCTCTACGAGCTTCCATTGCGGAAAACCGCGAACTGGGAGAGTTACTTGCCAGGTGAGGAGGTGAAGTTCCTCACGTTGGACGAGGCACTGCTTCTGCACGAGGAACTCATTACCGCATTCGGCGGAGCGGATGGTGTTCGCGACCTCGGGCTTCTGGAGAGCGCACTGTTTCGTCCGCGGACAGGTTATTACGATGACCTGCTTGAGATGGCAGCGGCATTGTTCGAGTCATTGCTGATGAATCATGCGTTTGTTGACGGCAACAAGCGAGTTGCTTTTTTCGGGGTCGACACATTTTTGCGCATCAATGGATTCAAAATAGTCGTTGCGCCTGATCGCGCCCATCGAGAATTGATTTCGATGCTGGAGAGTCATCAGGCCAATAAGCTCAATCTTAAAAAATTCCTGCGTAGACACATTGTTCCGCTCCAGAACCAGTGGTCAGGACCAGGTGCCAGGTCTAACTCGAGTGGTGATCCCAACTGACAGGTACCCTGCCGTTCCGACCTGGTCCAACAGTCCGATGACACCGATTGAACCCGTCTCGATTGGTCCGACGTCGCTGCGGCGCAGGGCTCTGAATATTCTCAAACGAGTGGTATTGATCGCCTGTATTCTCCCGCTGGTTCCTCCCTGGGCCCTGCTTGCGTTCGTGATTCCGCACCCCATTGCCTTGACTCTGTTCCTGGGTGGTTTGATGGGGATCTACGGGGCCTCGCGATATGTCCAGAAGGAACCATCTCACTCAATAAAGTGGCTGCGATACACGGCCGGATGGATCCTCGTTGGAATGTTCTCCATCTTCGGGGGTGTGGCTTTTGTGGCTTTAATGCTGATCGACGATTCGGGGGTTTCGGTCCTGACGCGGCTTCCCGGGTCTGTCCTCTGGCTTCTGCCGTTCATGTCCGGATTTGGGGCAGGTGCCTATGCGCTCCAGGACCTGGTAAAGGATATTCGAAAGCAGAACCAGGAGTCAGGACCAGGTGCCAGGTCCAGCTCAAGCGCCGGTCCCAACTGACCGGTACTCTGCCGACCCTCTGATCTCTGCCTGACCGCCAGGATTCAAGTCCCAACAATGAGACCCGATTTCTTTGCCGCTCGCAGACAATGGATACGGTTACTTACATTGAATATCTTGAAGATCTGGTTGATGTGAGTCTTGACCGTTGCCTTGCCGATAAACAACGTATCGCCAATCTCCTGATTACTGAATCCCTGATCCATCAGACTTAATATCTCCATCTGTCTCTTGGTCAGCTGAATACCGCTCGCGTCTGATGGCACGACATTTTTCTTCCGGGCAACACCGAGGTCAATCTCGACTGAAGGCGGGATATGAATGTTTCCCTCCCGGCAATGCTCAATGGCTTCGATGATCTGATACACGCTGTAGGTCTTTGGGATAAATCCAATGATTCCCAGAGTAAACAACTGCTGTATGACGGACTGTTCCTCGACGGATGACATCACCATGACAGGTGTCGGGATTTTTTTCCTGATGATGTACTTCAGGATTTCCTGTCCACCGAGACCAGGCATCATGAGGTCCAGGATGAACAGATCATAGTCTGTTCGGCCTACAAGAGACTCCGGGATGAAGCTGGCGTCGGCCTCAAAATCGACCTCATAGTCGTCGCGCAAGCTGGAAATCGCAGCGATCAATCCCTCGCAGAAAGAGATGTGGTCATCGATCAGCAGAATCTTCATCAGGTTCGAACCAGCGCATCAGGATCAGATATTACCTTAGACCCTGCACCTGTTTCGAGGCTTGAGAATCAACCCATGGGTGGATACCTGTAAGCCGGATTTTCGCATACCTTTTGGACATGCCGAAAGATCTTGGTCATATTCATTTGATCACGCCACGTCATCGAAAGACGGTCTGGATTCCTGTGACCCTTGGCGTGTTGGTGCTTGCAATCGGACTTCTGGGCGCCATCTGGTATATGGGTTAGGCTCTGGACCATATTCGCAGCGAAGCGCGCCTATCGTGCCACCACTCATCAAAAACCGACTGATCGGGCCCGGGGCGATGTTTGCCGTGCTGGCAATACTTACCGCACCTGTGGCCGGTTATTCAGCGACACCGGAGATGGTCCCCTTCGTCATTGCGGATTTCGAGGGTCGCCAACCCATAGGTACATCCGTTCATGCGGCGGAAGTGCCTGTTGAACACCTTCAGAAAATAATGGGTGAAACCTCTTTAAGCTACCTCTCAATCATTGATCGGGAGTTTGGCCAGGCAGCCGAATTCGAACCCTCCGTGGCGCTGGACTGGCGCAGGAACCATGAGCCCCGATTAAAGATCAGCGCGCAGAGCCAATTGACTACGGTTGTCATGGATTTTGAGAACGCCTCGACACAGTCGGAGTTTTTGCTGGAGATAGATGGCGCCCAGGCGGTCGCCTGGTTTCTCAGGGATGACCGCGGGCTGTTGTCTCATCATGTAGACCAGTTTGACAAGCCCCGCGCAGCCCGGCCGCTATTTGATCCCAATCCTGTCATTCCTCTACGGCTGGATACGTCCGGGCCGTATCGCCTGTACATCTACGCATATCTCGTCACGTCTGAAGGCGTGCTCTCACTTGACCTGTGGAATGCCGAATCGTTTCGGGCGCAGCGGAGCCATCGCTATCTGGTAGATGGGGTCTACTACGGATTGATTCTCGCCATCACGATATCCAGCGTCCTGCTGTCGCTGTTTCTGCGCGAGGTCACCTACCTGCTGTTTGCGATGTTTGTGTCCAGTAGTGCAGCTGTTATCTACATCGGGTCGGGGTTGTCGACGGTTTTCGGTCTCTCTGACCGGCTCCCGCTGGCGTTTCCGTTGTTTTTCGGGGCCGTGGCACTGGTAGGCTTTTTTGGCGGACTGCTCAGTATCAAATTGCTGGATATGTGGGTCACCAACCGAAAGCTTTGGTACGCCTATGTCGGGATGGCAATTTACACGTTCTTTGCCACGGCTCTGGTACTGTGGCTCGTCACGAGGGACCTGATCACGACTGACGCAATCAACCAGATCTACGTGATGGGAGCGGTGGGATATCTGGCGTCAACACTGATGCACTTTTATGCACTTGTGTACTATTTCAGGAGAACACGCATTGCGCTGTTCTGGTACATCGGCATCAGCCTCCACGGCTGGGCAATGATTGTCTGGACGCTGACGACCAGTACACAGGCAGCATTTGTCATTAGCCCGCACTATTTCCTTCAGGTTGCGACCATTTTCGATGCCCTGCTGCTGCAGGGCTTGATGTTCTACAACTATCGGGTACAACGGCAGGAGCGTATGGTTGCGCAGCAGTCTGCACTATCAAATCTGCGGCTGGCCCATGATCTGGAGCGCTCGAAATCAACCTTTGTGGCAACCGTAGGACATGATCTGCGCGGGCCGGTGCAGGCGATCAGTCATTTTACCCAGTCCTTGAAAAACACAATGCCGGATGCTGCCCAGAACGGGCTCGTCAAGATCGAAGAAAACCTGGTCAGGATCTCGGACCTGCTCGGTTCAATGGTGAAGTTGTCAAAAATTGAATGGCAGGCTTCAAACCAGAATCAGGAGCAGGTTGACCTGGGCAGGCTCCTGTCGGAGCTGGAGAACGAATTTATTGGCAGGGCGGCGAGCAAGGGACTGGGGTTTCACGTGATGGCGCCGGCTGCGACCGTGTACAGTGACACGTTCTGCCTCGGACAGGTGTTGCGGAACCTGATCGACAACGCACTGAAGTACACCGACGAGGGATATGTCCGCGTTTTGGTGCAGGAACTCGATGAGGTCACGCTGGTCAAGGTTGAAGATACTGGCAGAGGTGTGCCTGAGGGTGAACTGGAGAAGATATTTGGTGAATTCTACCAGCTATCAAACCCCAGTAGAGACACGGTCGGTTTCGGGCTGGGATTGTCGATTGTTGCGAGACTGACGAAACTGCTGGGTATTGAGATGACGGTCAGTTCGACCGTGGGGCAAGGAAGTACATTTGAGCTGTGTATCAATCGGCATGCGCCCCTGGATTCGGAGGACGGTGATGACGATGTCGGCACCCCGGTGCCGAGAAAACTGATTGAAAACAATGCATCGGCCGGCACGCTTTCAGGAACCAGCGTGCTGCAGATAGCGGACGATGCAGTGATCCTGGCTGGGCTTGTTGTGCTTCTTGAGAAATGGTCAGCGGATGTCAGTCAGCGCCTTTCAATGGATGAGGCAGCCAGTTGGTGTTCGCAGCACTCGCCCGACCTCATTTTGATCGATGCGGCATCTTACGCCATGCTGACAACAGATTGCGAAGATTACACATTGAACCTGCTGGTTGAACAGCTACCGGTACTGATTGCGGTAACGCGTGATGACGTCCCCATGGCGGGACTCAGGGACAATCACCATGTCATCGACAGCGATATTCCCCCAATGAGACTGCGATCTCTGATACAAAGAATCTGAACAACCGACGCCTCTTACCTGCCAGGAGCAGACTATGCCAGAAGAGAAATCCACGAGCAGTGCCATCGTATTACCGGGGGACCAGTACGGGCACCCTGGAGCGCCATCGGAGTGGTGGTGGCACACCGGCACCCTGGTTGGTGGCGCCCCCGATGGCAGTCAGCAAATCTATGGCTTTGAGATCAACGCGATGAGATTTGCCAAGGACGACAGCGCAGTGGCCGTCATGGAGCTGGAACTGGTCGATGTGCAGGCAAACAAGCACTACGAAATAACAACGGTTATCGATCCCTGCCCACCCAACTGGTGTAGTTACGATGAGAGCGCCCCCTGGCGTGTGTCGCTGGATAACGGCAAAGGCGTGTCCATTGCAATGAGCCAGATTGATTCGCCCCTGCATATGAATGTGGTGGCGATCTTCAAGTCAAATGAAGGCACCGACGTTGCGATTCATCTTGATTTACAACAGCAGGGGCCACCCTTACTCGTTTGGGGAACAGGCTGCAAAGAGGGGCTGCCGGACAAGAACCTCTCTCCGATTGATAGAAACAATTACTACTACTCGCTCACCAATTTAAGCGCCAGGGGAAATGTACATCTGAGATCGGCAACACATTCCAGCAGTCGGACGGTTTCCGGTGTGACCTGGATGGATCATGAGTATGGCTATTTCCCTGGCAGCTATGACTGGGTCTGGTGTGGCATTCGACTGGACAATGGCGTGAGTCTGCTGAACTACACGCTGCAAGGAGAAAGGATTGCTGCCAACACCAGGATCGCAGCCAGGGTGACGTTACTGATACCCGGCCAAGGCAATGTGTTTATCCACTCCGCTGTGGAGTTGACTCACCCGAGAGATATCAACTTCCAGACATACTATGAGGGCGTGAAGATCACTTTTGACGATAGCGTCAGCGGGGAGCTCCATCTCGTCAGCCTGGTTGCGAACCAGGAAATCCTGGGTCCGGAATGGATTCACAATGTGTTCGAAGGGGTAGCATCCTGCTCAGGCACGCTAAACGGTGAGCCAGTGACCGGTACCGCCTGGCTGGAACAAAAGTACAAGTCTCTACTTGGAGCACCAACCGGGACGTGACCCTGCTCTCCTCGTTGGTAAGACAGTCTACTGGAACGTGCCCACTGCCATGTTGTTGGGTCCCTATGGTCCGATCGGTATTTTGTGTGATTGGATTCAGGCTATTGCGATGGTGATTCAAAAACAATCAACCCAAAGGGTGATACCGACCAACTGGTCGAACCCGTCTGGTACCTGCCACGAACGACAGACGGTGGAGAGGTTTTGTGCCACCCTCTGGCTTGTGCTATTCGTCTCTGATTGGGGCAGATGCCGATGCGCTTCAGGACCTGGTCATGGATGTAAGAAAGCCTTCCCTGGTCTTCCTATGGTGAGACCTTTGGAAACAATTCGTGGCGAAACGGTGCGCCTTCGCCCAGCAGTTTTGCCTTCTGCATGGGATGTACTCCGCGTTCTCGGCTTCCAATCCGGGCCAGCAACTCATCCGTGTCGTTAGGGCGCAGGGCCACGGTGGCATCCTCGCCAAAATACCGCATGGATAGAGTGCTCCGACTCTTGCCTGCTCGGGTCGGGGCGCCGCCGTGGAGCATGGCTGGGTGGAAGATCACCACGTCGCCGGGTTGTGTTGGGAAACCGACGATCTCGTAGTCGTTTCGGGACGCCTCGATATCCGGCAGCCGTGGCAGGTCTCCGGTACCGTATAGCGGCGCCGTGTGATCTTCAGGGTCGAAGCGGGAGCCGTCGTAGAGGGTGCCGCGGTGGGAGCCCGCAATGAATTCCAGGGTCTCCTCCCGGGAGAGGGGCTCGAATGATATCCACACCACTGCGAGGTCGTCTCCGCTGACCGGCAGGTAGGGCAGGTCCTGATGCCAGGGCGTGTGCCCTTCAGGTTCTTCTGAACCTGCCGTTTTTAAGAAGACCTGTTCGTACATGAACCAGACGTCGGGTTTGCCCCAGACATTACTGACGAGCGCAGGAAGGCTGGTCTTGAAGTTGGCATCGTGATACGGGCCGAAGCTGTCCGGATTGGCAAGATCGCCATAGAACGTACCGGGGTCTCCGGGTGTGACCGGTTTGGCGAGGCGCCCCGGATGCCCGATGGACCACTCAAACGCCCGTTTCAGTATGTCCAGTTCGGCCGGCGAGAGCACGCCTGCCAGATGGACCACCCCATCGGTCTTGAACTGTCTTCGAATGGCCTCATCCACGTCTGAATTCATGGTCTGGTCTCATGCTGGTAGTGGTGACTCCATCGGGGAGAGCCGCATTTCCATCGCCAGCGCCTCGGGGTAGTCGCTGCCCGCAGCGTGCACTTGCGGGCCCCAGTCCTGCCACATGTCTTCACCCGGTGGTATGGCGCGACGCTGGTCCAGGTCCGTTCGGCTGAAGTCATACAGTACCGCCTGACGCATCACACCTGAATAGTTGTGCCCTGCCATGTGTACCAGCCGATGGTGCCACAAGACCACATCACCTTCACTGCCCCAGCAGTCGACGGGTGAGGTGTCCTGCATGATTCGCGTGAGTTCGCTCTGATACGCGGGGCTGTGAATGATGCCCTTGAAGGCTGGCAGATGTCGGTAATAGGGAATTCTGGGTTGGTCGTATCGCATCTGAAACGTGGGATAGAGACGTCGGTGCGACCCTGGCCAGACCTTGAAGGCGCCTCCGTCAGGCGGAACGTCGTGAATCAGCCCAACCATGCCGAGGTTGAATGGATGGCCGTCCGTATGGCCATAGTCGGGTTTGCGTTGCTCATTGGCACGGTAGGGGCGGGTGCAGTAGATGCCACGAATGCCCTCGTTGATGGCTGGGTCCGTCGGGCCGCCGGGCCAGGCGGGGCCTTCGCTGCCCATGGGAAGGCCGCCCACCTTCGGTGGTGCCAGCATGCCTTCTCCCAGCAGTTGTTCGGCCATCGCACATAGCGGCCGGTTGTAGACGAGATCAATCAGCGACGATTCTGTGCCGCATTCCCGTAGCTGCCACAGATATCCTTTGCGGATATGGAGTGGATCATCGCTTTGCTGGTCTTCCGGGAACGGGCCGGTGTGAGTCGCGGGGTCATCGCGCTGCATGGTGCTGCCTTCTGGCAGTGCCTCCCATAGTCGGTCCCGGGCGCGGGCGCAGAGGGCGGGGTCCAGCACCTGTCTCAGCAGCAGGTAGCCGTTCACTTTGAAAAACGCGATTTGCGGTGGGGTTAACATGATTACCTTGCAGTCTACTCCAGACCCGCGGCGCCAGACCAACAACTTCCAGCAACTTCCAGCAACTTCCAGCAACTTCCAGTCTTCGTCCTCTGGCAGCCGGTTACTCCCGGGTCGCCGATGAGGTCCATCCGAGGAACCTGGTTGGGCCTGCGCGCTTGATCCGCACGCAACGGCACCACAGCCGCATATCACCATCCATGACATCTATTGCTGATCGGGGACAATTCCAGGAAATCATAACCGCGTACAATGGTCTATACAGGGAATCTCTGATCAAGGTCCTTTTCCCGTAGATCGTTGCGTTGGCGTTGTCCTCGAGACATCGTGAAATTGAAGCGTTTTGCGAGTTTTTGTGGGCGGCTGCGCCGTCTCGAGAAGGGCACTCAATCCGAGCTTCCATAAGTAGGCAGTGATCACCGAGGAGACACCATGAGACCCCCCAGAATTGCGATCAATGGATTTGGCAGAATCGGGCGTACCGTACTGCGAATTGCCAAGTTGCGACGCCACTACGATGTGGTGGCTGTCAATGATCTGGCGAAGCCGGACCAGCTTGCCTATGCATTCAAGTACGACAGCACCCACGGCAAGTGGGATGGTCAGATCAGTCTGGACGGTGACGTCATGACTGTGGATGGCGACCCATTTAGAGTCCTGCAGGAGAAAGACCCGGCCAGGCTTCCCTGGCGTGAATTGGGCGTGGACTACGTGGTGGAATCGAGTGGCGCCTTCAAGACTACAGACGCGCTGCAGGCACACCTCGATGCGGGCGCGCATCGGGTCATCATCACCGTACCGACCAAGGATGATCTGCCGAGTACGGTCGTCATGGGGGTCAATGATCATGTGGTCAAACCAGAATCACTGATCATCTCCAACGCAAGCTGCACCACCAACTGTGCCGCACCGATTGCGAAGGTGCTGCATGAGTCCTTTGGTATCCGGCGCGGGCTGCTTTCGACGGTGCATGCCTACACCTCTGATCAGCGTTTGATTGATGCGCCCCACCAGGGAGACATGCGCCGGTCCCGTAGCGCGGCGACCAATATTGTGCCCACTTCCACCGGGGCGGCCCGGGCCATCGGTAAGGTCATGCCGGAACTCAAAGGCCGACTGGACGGGCTCGCTCTGCGGGTGCCGGTTCCGGACGGCAGTCTGGTGGATCTGGTGGCCGAACTCGATGTGGATGTCACCGTTGAGGATGTCAACGCTGCCATGAAACACGCGGCGGACGGCCCGCTGCACGGCATCCTAGAGTACTGCGACGCGCCCATCGTATCGTCGGACATCATTGGCAACACGCACTCCAGCATCTATGACGCGGCGCTCACCCAGGTGATCGGTGGCCGCATGGTCAAGGTCATTTCCTGGTATGACAACGAGTGGGGCTATAGCACCCGGGTAGAGGAACTGATCAACCGGCTGGCAAGGATGGATGAGCTGAAGTAACGGACTGCAGTGACCTGCCGAAGGCGGTTCGGGACCGGGTAGACCAGTCTGGCTGCCGCCTCATGCAGCGACGAGATCAGGGCGGCAGGTCCCGTTTGGCGAACCCTCGACAACCCTGAATGTCCTATGCAACTCTGTGTGGATCGCGCCACAGGTTTCGTAACTAGGGCTCGTGTTGCCCTTCGTGCGACCGGCAGGGGATACGCTGGAGCACCGCTGATGATCATTCGACGGATTGAATAAAGCAGCGCATGGCTTATCATGGGTGCTTGACCCAATGGCCCAGAAGGAACCCGGCTATGGCTGATCCTGCACTGCGACTTCGCCAGATTTGTCTGCTCGCACGGGACCTGGAGTGGACTTCAGGCATGCTGACGACCGCATTCGATGCCCCTGTCGTCTTTCGAGACCCCCGGATGGCCGCCGGGGGCCATCTCACCAATACCCACATCCGGCTGGGTGATACGTTTCTGGAAACCGTCTGTCCGACGGACCTCGCCTGGCAGCGTTCCACCACCCAGACCAGGCTTCTTGAGCGCAACGGCGACTGTGGCTACATGGCCATCGTCCAGGTACCTGATGTGGCAGTGGCTTCCAGGTCAATGGCGGTTCAGGGTTCGGGCCGCGGCATCGTCTCCGGTGACTGGAACGTCTGCTCTGGTGCGCCCGGCGATGGCCTCGCCGGGGTGGAGTCCGGACGTTATGTGCTGGGCGAGCCACTGCCCAAGCGGTCCGGTTCGGTGTCTGGCGTGAATGTGCAGTTCGACCCCAGGGATTTTGGAACCCTCGCGGAGATTCAGGAGAACTGGCCCGGCCATGACCAGTTCCCCGCGAACAAGGGCACCTACTATCCGGCAGGCAATACCTGGCAGAAGGATGTGGACGCGCGTCCCCATGGCGGTGTGACAACAGGGTTTGCCGCGGTTGAAATCGCGCCCAGGCAGGGCGACCCGGCGGAGGTCTGTCAGCGGTGGGTGGATGGCCTCGGTGCCGGTTGCTCTCTGGACACCTCCAGGCCAGCGACGCTGCGATTGGCGGGGGGCCAGACCATGAGGTTTGTCCAGCCCGGGACAGACGGCAGAACGGGCGTCGTCGGAGTGGACCTGTGGGCGGCTCCTGGTGCTCAGAAGAAGTTTGATTTCATTTTTCTCTGCGGCGTGAAATGGACCCTGGTGGATCATCCAGGGGATTAGGTGTTTAATTCCGTGGGTTTGAGATGGAAGCTGTGAACTCGTGACAATAGACGTAAAGCAAATCGAGATTTTCTCCCGGATCGACGCGAGCCGCCACGATACCGTGGTCGGACTGTTCAGTGCACGAGAATGCGTACGAGGAAACACGATCATCCGATACGGCGAACCCGTCGACGGCCTCTACGTGCTTGATCAGGGCGAGGTGGAAGTGTCGATCCCGGGTTTCCAGGGCGTACTCGCCAGGCTCCCGCGGGGGAGCATCTTCGGAGAACTGTCTCTGTTCAATGCGGACGACACCGCCTCTGCGTCGGTGACGGTCTCTTCTGAACAGGCAGTCATTGATTTCTGCCCACGTGCCGCGCTGGTCAGGGCGCTTGAAGACGATGAGGTCCTCGCGGCGGGGTTCTACCACGGCAGTGCGCTACTGGTGGCCAGCCGATTGCGAACCACCAATCAAAAGATCAGTGGTGAGATTGCAAAGTCCATCAAGATGGCCAGTTCCCTGATTGAGGAGATCTCCACACTGGGAAATCTGGGAACCGCCCAGAAGGAGATCAAGACCGCGGGTTCACACATTGTTTCTGGAATGACTGTGATCCTGAAGGGGCTGCTTGTCATGAAGGAGTCCCATGAGCCGATACCGCCGGCAGAAATCGCCCGTCTGGCGGACCGTGCCAAAGAGATCTATTACACGGACTTTCAGGTGTTCGAGAAGGTTCACAGCCAGCTCACGGTACTCGGCCAGCATCTCGACAACGTCACCAGACTGCTGTCCCAGCAGGAGTTGCTTGAAGTCGAAGAGGACTTCGCGCTGCAGGATCTATAGCTTCCGCGCGAAGCCAGCGAGCGGTCAGGCCGTGACGGCTGACCATCGTCGGAAAGAAGTCGCTCATCAGGGCAGACAGCCCCCGTGAACAGCAGTATCTGTCCAGGGGTCCCCGTCCGGCTCGTAGTTTCCTGCTGCTTCAATCACGACACTCAGGCAGTGCGGCGACCATCCGCAGGGACCCATCGCCCAAGCTTGACGTCACTGTTCCGGTGTGCGGTTTGGACGAGTGTCTGTCCCCGGACCAGTGCCTATCGTTCAAATTCCGGGCTTGCGCATTTCCCAGAGCAGGCCGCTCATCACTGGCCGCCGGGTTTCACCGGTGGTGGTCATGAGCAGTTTGGTGATCTTCAGGTCTTCTACATCGGTGCACAGCAGGATCATCATTTCCCGTATGAAGTTGGTATTCAGCGTCACGTAGTTGTCCGTGCCCACCGCGAGTTCCACCCCCTTTTTCTCCCACCATGAAAAGGGGTGGTCGCGATAGCTGGGGAAGGTTTCGGTCAGTTTGAAGTTGGATGACGGCAGTGCAACCAGGGCCACCCCCTTGTCGATCATCCGGTTCAGTACGTCGTGCTGGTAATGCTCAAGTTCCCTGGCCGTATGGAATTTGATCTTGATGAAGTGCTGGATATCCTGATCGGTCAGGCGGTCTCCTGCCTGCATCTTCCCCAGGATGCCGGGATGCCTGCTGAAGTCCATGGCCTCGATTTCCCGTCGCTCCCGGGTTCCAGCGACCAGTGCCTTGCCGTCTGTATTGAGCGCCACCGCATTCTCGAAAATGCGGTGAAAGTAGTAGTTTGGGTTCACGCCAAGGCTGATACCGTGCTCCACTGCGCTGATGTGCCAGAGGTTCATTGCGTTGTCGACCGCCTGGACGCCGCGCTGGAGTGTATTCCAGGTTTCTCCGTGGTGGCTTCTCACCTGGATGCCTCGGAACTGCAGTTTGCGCATGCCGACCCGCATTACCTCAAAGTGGGCTTTGCGGTGGTGTTCGCGCTCGTCACCGACGGTGTCGACATCGGTGATGCGTTCGGCAAGGAAGGGGTAGGTGTCGATGAGGTCCAGTATCTGAGCCACCTGATGCTGGAAATCATCCTGTTTGGAGGCAAACCGGGATGCGTCGAAAAAGTCCGCCTCCTTGCGAAAGCTCGGAGCCAGGACGTAGTCAAAACCGGGCGCCTCCGCGCGGAACGCTTCAAAGCCCTCATACAGGCCCAGCACCACATCCTCAGCGCTCACATTGTCGCCGGGCAGGGCATCCACCGGATTGCTGGTCGCACGGGAAAATGAGAATTTGAGTCGAATGTGCCCCACGTTGAATTCTGAGTGCAGTGTTCTCGCCAGATGATAGGCCGCCTCCCGATGGGCGTTTCGGTCCACCAGGATCAGTTTGGCGAGGGTGAGCACCTGCAGGTAGTGGGCAAACGGCACGTTGCCCTGCATGCGGATCAGGGCATCGACGTCCGCCGCGCTGTCGATGGGCATGGCCCCGGGCCCGTAGATCGCACGAATCTTGCGCTCGTAGAGCTGCGCGTCAGGACCACTCAGCAACGCCATCAGGCGCGGATAGATGAACTCTGCTGACAGTGAACCAGTCAGATGGATATGTTCTTCCCGGTAGGTGCGGGGAAAGCGAGTCAGCAGCCGGGAGACCGATTGGGCGACCGGGTGCATCAGCAGTGGCTCGATGTTGGCCGAGTCCCGGTGGTAGTCAAACAGCTGCTTTCGAAAGCTACCCAGCGATTCGCGAATCAGTGGGCGTTCCTGTGCCATCATGGACCGCTGGGCAAGGTCCAGCGTATCGTTGAGTGACAGCCCATTGGTTTCACTGATGATTCGAACCAGCACATAGTCGAGCTCACGGTCTATCATGGGCTGATCAGTGTTTCATGCTCGCGTCCGCGCCGTGGCCGAGGAGCAACTGCACCATTTCCCGGGTGGTGGACTTGTGCAGCGGCGCTTTACCGGTTGAGGCAACCGCATTGACAAGGTCAGGATGCCGACCAAGACAATCTGCGACGGTGTCCGTTTCGTTGCCTTCTACTGCGCGGAAAAAATCGATCGCGGGTTCGTCTGCCTCACCTGATGTAATGGCGTGGCATTGGTCGGCCATATCCTGCCATGAGGCAAAGCCGTGTTCACGGGCGGAGACCTCCTGGGCGTCTTCAAGCGTGGGCGGGGCCGAAACGATATCGCTGAAGGCTCTGTCGGCAAATTTCTGATGGCCTCTGGTGAATCGATCAACAGCCTCGGGCAAGCCGGCAGACGCCTCGTCGGCCAATCGCTGCAGGTACGGGATGTGGAACTCAAGATTCGCACTATAGAGGCGTAGCGGCATTCGCCAGGTGCCTGAATCATATGATTGAGTGAGCATATCATAGCGTCGGGCGCGCTCAGTAGAGTTCAAATGGAGCGATTGAGCCCGCGCTCGAATCTGCTGAAGCGTTTACGGGACAGCCTTTTGCTGTGGGCGTCTACGCCGTGCTCTCACGAAAAAACCGATTGATCAGTGCTTCCCTGGTATTCGATAAGCTGTTCCCGGGTATAGAACGTCCCGTCGCGTTCAAATCCTGCCACGATATCCTGCCTTAAACGCTTCACGGCACCATCGCATCCCAGGACCTGCCCCCAGTCATGGGGGAGCCAATCGATGAGGTGGTAGGGGGCGAGAGATCCGTCCTTGTTCCGCGACAGTTCGATCTCGCCAGTCCGTTTGTCCAGAAAGGCCGGTCGGAACCCATCGGACCAATTGTTGGCGCTCACGCCGCACGTGTTCTCGAAAGCCTGGTGCTCTGCAAGTAAGGTTTGCCTGTCCATTGTGCTGCTCCTGTCCTTTCTGATCCCGATAACCGTCACTCACAGGAATAGAACGCACGGGTTGTGCCATTTTCAATAGAAGCTATCCAAGTAATTGTTTTAAATAACTTTATCGATTCTGAGGTGGCCCGTTTCAGGCATTCGAAGTGGACCCGTCGTGTCATATGTCGACAGATTAGGGGTCCGGACCGACAATTTAGGAACTGGTGATCGTGCGTCATCAGGACCATGAATCTGATCCCTACCACGGGGCCGCTGGCTTGAAGCAACACCTTGATGGTGTATCTTATGGGTCAGATCAGGTGCCAGAACGACTTTGGATACTAGCGTCGGTCGAGTTACTACTGACCTGCCTGGCGAGGCCACCATGGAACAAGTGCGAGTTTCGTGGGCCTGGCAAGACTTGACGACACAATAGAGAAGCTATCAGTTGGACCTGGCACGTGGTCCCGACCCCGGTTTCCAGGAGAGGTGCGAGAATGCTGAAAGAGGAACAGATACGAGTCCTGCGGGAATTGCAGCACGGGATCGACAACGGCGTCAGCGCGGATGCAGGTGGCATTGTCCGTGCGCCAGTTACGGACTACACCTGTCCGGAACTGCTGGCGAAGGAACAGCAGGTCTTTTTTAAGGAAACGCCGTTGCTGCTGGGCCTCGCAGCGGACCTGCCGGAACCGAACACCTACTACGCGACCGCCGAGACCGGCGTGCCGATTCTGATGACCCGGGACGGCGATGGCCAGTTTCATGCGTTTCTTAACGTCTGTCGTCATCGGGGTGTCCAGGTGGTGCCAGATGGTCGAGGCAAGAAGAATCGATTTACCTGCCCTTTTCATGCCTGGAGCTACAGGAACACAGGTGATCTGATTGCGGTCAATCGTGAACAGAAGTTTGGATGTATAGACAAATCCAGCCACGGCCTGGTCGCGCTACCGGCCCACGAAAAGCACGGAATGCTGTGGGTGAGGCCGTCGCCAGGGGATGACTTTGACGTCGATACTCTGCTCGGCGGAATTGCGGGGGACCTCGCAAGCTGGAACATGTCCGGCTATGAATACGATGATGCACAGGTGATAAGGGCCGACATCAACTGGAAGCTGGCAATTGATACGTTTGGTGAGAACTATCACTTTGACGTGCTGCACAAGAACTCACTGGCGTCCGAGATCTACGGCAATCTGCAGACCCATGACATCTTCGGCCAGCATTATCGAATGGTGTTTGCCACCAAGTGGGGCTGGCGATATGTGGCTGAGCAGAAGTTGCCGATAGAACAGTGGCCCTATGAACACATCACGTTGAACGTCTACTTCATTTTTCCTAACGTGATCCTTCTGCCTGACGCAAACAGGATGCACCTGCTCAGGATGTATCCGGATCAGAACAATCCCGGGAAATCACGCACTCATCACAATACCTACCTGAGCCAGTATGCACTGGAGCAGATCGCCAGGCATGTCAGTGCCAACGGTGAAATCGAGCCGACGCCGGATGCCTTTGAGGGCTTTAATAACGTGGTCGTGAACGAGGACTATGCGGCTGCAGCATCCACCTAGGCCGGGGCGTCATCCGGTGCTCAGACCCACTACACTTTCGGGCGAAATGAACCCGCATTACATCACTATCACAACGCGCACCGCAGAGGGCTGGGGTTGCCGGAACTGGAACTGATCAAGGCCTGACATCATCCATTCTGGACATTCATCTTTTCCCGGATAATATTAGATTTATCTAATCTATGTTGGCAGGACAATCATCAACATGCCGGATTCCTCGCTCGACATTGACGTGGAAGCGATGTCAGCGCACGCAGACGAAGCCGCGTCATTGCTGAGAGCGCTCTCAAACAAGAGTCGCCTGATGAT
Source organism: Pseudomonadota bacterium (assembly GCA_027624035.1). Lineage (GTDB taxonomy): Bacteria > Pseudomonadota > Gammaproteobacteria > Pseudomonadales > Azotimanducaceae > UBA7455. The sequence continues at coordinate 20,566 of JAQBUI010000085.1, forward strand.
CCTCTGCCTGCTCTCGGAGCGGGAGTGCTCGGTTGGCGAATTGCTGAAACAGGTGCCGCTGGGTCAGTCGGCACTGTCCCAGCATCTGGCCGTATTGCGTCGCGATGGCCTGGTGGGCACGCGCCGCCAGTCCCAGACCATCTTCTATTCACTGGCTGATCCGAAAGCCCGCGAAGTCATACGGCTGCTGCATCAGATGTACTGCATGGCATAGTCGGGCAGCGTCAGAACGCCGCGCCCGTCTTGATGCCCAGCTTTTGCAGGATCATGGCCAGCGGGCAGAATCCGGTGAATGACGCCTGCAGCATGTTGGCCCCCACAAAGGCTGTGAACCAGAGCCAGTACAGGGAGTGCATCTGAGACAACGCCAGGGAAGCAAGGACAAATATCCCCGCAATCCGAAACACCCATTGTTCGACAGACGTTCCGGGGCGTGACAATTTAGGGCTGGTGCTCGATGCCATCGTGTTTCTCCTGGATGAATGGTAAGCCACTAAAACATACGCGATATATAAGTAATATCTAATGTAATAAATACTAATATAAAGGGTGCGAATGTAAAGGCCTGCTAAATGACATTTATTGAACTGGATCAATGAAGTGATAAATGCCTGAATCGGGTACTGTCGAAACGTTCACATTCCTTTTCGGAATGCCGCGCCATGTCGCCCGCGATCAGGTCCCCCGCCACTGCAACAACGT
>JAQBUI010000086.1 GCA_027624035.1 Pseudomonadota bacterium
GGCGTTGTCGCTGCCGGATTGAACGTGAGTCATGCCCTTGCGGATGGCATCCTGATGGGAGCCGGAAAACGCGGTAAACACCAGTTCGCCTGCATACGGCTGGCGCACGTGAACCGGAATCTTGGTACATTCCTCGGAAACCGCGACGATCTTGGGCATGTCGGCGAGATAAAGACCGGGGTCGACACCCTGGCTGAAGATGTTCATTGCCATGGTGATGATGTCACAGTTGCCCGTTCGCTCACCGTTGCCAAACAGCGTACCCTCAATCCGCTCCGCGCCCGCCATCAGACCAAGCTCCGAAGCCGCGATACCGGTGCCACGATCATTGTGGGTATGCAGGCTGATGACCGCCGAGTCGCGATTGGGAAGATGGCGGATAAACCACTCCAGCTGATCCGCATAAATATTCGGCGTCGCCATTTCCACCGTAGATGGCAGGTTCAGAATAATCCTGTTGTCAGGCGTCGGCTGCCACACACCCATCACTGCCTCGCAGATTGCCACCGCGAAATCGAGTTCAGTGGCGGTGTAGCTCTCCGGCGAATACTCGAGCGTGACCTGGGTGCCTTCCGCCACGAGCTGGTCGGTATGTTTCTTGACGACCTCTGTGGCGTCCGTCGCCAGTTTGATCACCTGCTCCGGTTCCATGTTGAACACCACACGACGCTGCAAGGTCGAGGTGGAGTTGTACAGATGGAAAATCACATGCTTTGCACCACGGACCGCTTCGCAGGTGCGTTTGATCAGCTCTTCTCTTGCCTGACACAGCACCTGAATCGTGACATCGTCAGGAATACGGTCTTCGTCAATGATGCGTCGGACGAAATCAAAGTCTGGCTGGGAAGCCGCCGGAAAGCCCACCTCGATTTCCTTGAAGCCAATCTCCAGCAGCAGGTCATACATCTTCTGCTTCTCGTTCGGTGTCATGGGTTCAATCAGGGCCTGGTTGCCATCCCGGAGGTCCACGCTGCACCAGCGGGGCGCGCGTTCAATGACCTTGTCCGGCCAGGTACGGTCCGGCAGGCTGACGGGCTTGAAGGCTTTGTATTTGTGAAACGGCATCCGTTTGACGGATGCGTTGGCTATCGATGAATTATCAGCGCTCATTTTGGTTTCTTTCTCTTTGACTGTTGACCTCGCCAGCGCGGTGCCGGGTCAGTCAGGACGAATACATGGGTTCGAACAAATGCTGTGCAGGAATTTGGATGGCCGCCTACAACGGCAGTCGTAGCAGTAGCGCAGCAGACAATGCCAGCGTGGTGCCGGTGAGCGAAATCTTGTGGAATCTCGTCTTCATTGCCTGATATCAGTCAGTTCGCGGAGAAAGCACCCATCTTAGCTCGCTCATGGGGGAAATCCAAGATAGCCGGAGCAGACTACGCGACAGCCGGCCCCTGGCGGGATCCATCGGCAACCCTCTGCCCTGATCCTGACGCCCATTACCCGAAGGGCTTGAGTTCCTTCTGAAATCTCTGGGAATTGGTGACGTAACCCATGGCACTCATGGTGAGGCCCTGGATCTGCTCTTTTGAGAGTTCACGAACCACCTTGCCGGGAGAACCCATCACCAGCGAGCCATCGGGAATCTCCTTACCCTCCGGGATCAGCGAATTGGCACCAATCAGGCAATTGCGGCCCACCCTGGCACCGTTCAACACCACGGAGTTGATGCCGATCAGAGAGTTGTCACCAATCTCACAGCCGTGCAGCATGACCTTGTGGCCCACCGTGACATTCCTGCCCACGGTCAGCGCCATACCGGTATCCGTATGCAGTACCGACCCGTCCTGAATGTTCGAATTCTCGCCAATGGTGATGACGTCATTATCACCCCGAATCACGACGTTGAACCAGACGCTCGCATTGTTCTCCAGCACCACGGAACCGATCACCGTGGCATTGTCGGCGACCCAGTAGGCCCCTTTGAATACGGGAACCCTGTCTCCAAGACTGTAAATCATGCTTCCTCCCAGCGGTTGAGAAGCCGAGCATAGCAAAGCCGCGCACGCAAATCTGCGTACGCTATACTGATCCAGGATTCATACGGGATGGATACATCGTTGAACTACTGCAGTCAGTGCGGCCACCCGGTCGCGCAGAAAATCCCCACGGGTGACAACCGCTTGCGCTTCGTGTGTAACCAGTGTGAGACGGTGCACTATCAGAACCCGCGGATCATCACCGGATGCCTGCCGATCCATGGTGACCGGGTCCTGCTGTGTCGCCGCTCCATCGAACCGAGGGCAGGATTGTGGACCCTGCCGGCAGGCTTCCTGGAAAACGGTGAAACGACCTCCGCCGGTGCAGAACGGGAAACCCTCGAGGAAGCCAATGCCCGGGTGGACATCATTGATCTGTACACCCTGTTCAGCCTGCCGCACATCTCACAGGTCTATATGTTCTTTCGGGCTCATCTGAAGGACCTGAATTTCAGCCCCGGCGAGGAGACCCTCGAAACCAGACTGTTCCACGAAGCCGACATTCCCTGGGATGATCTCGCCTTCCCGGTCATCACTGAAACCCTGCGGCACTACTTTCGAGACCGCACGACCGACACCTTCGACGTCCGCTACCAGGACCTGATCGTGACCAGACGCCTCATCCCCTGAATTGAGATTAAGCCATGGCAAGATGCCTGCAATGCGGCATGCTGGTGACCAGCGACTGGCACCACTGCCCAAAGTGCGACAACGATCTGACCCGCCAGACCGATGGCTCCACTGTCACCGGAGACATAGCACATCACGGAGAGCATATTGCAGAGGCCCTCGACAAACTGAACGCCATGGTGCAACAGGAGCGCGCCGGGCTGGCCGCACGACTACGACTGATCGTGGGCGGCGGACTGATTCGCAAGGCGGCTATCGAACACCTTGAGACCCTGAAGTTTCGGGGCGACATCCTCGGCTACCATCAGGACAATCAGAACTCTGGCGTCATCATCGCCATCTTGAAAACGGGCCCTGGTAGCTGAGCCTGGTCAATCAGGGATCCCCTGAGGACGACTCCAACGCAGCCATCGCGGCAAATGACCTTATTCAGAGGTTCATTAGCGGCCCACAATACTTCTGGCGATCAACTCCTTCATGATCTCGGAAGTGCCGCCGTAGATCCGCTGAACCCGGGCATCGAGGTAAAAGCGGGATATCTTGTATTCACGCATGTAGCCGTAGCCGCCGAACAGTTGCAGACACTGATCGGCGACAATCCCCTCCATCTCGCTCGCGGCGAGCTTGCACAGCGAGGCCTCGGCAGGGGTCAGATCACCGCTCTGAAAACGCTCGACATACCTGTCCGCCAGCGCCCGGTTCAACTCGATCTGGGTCTTCATGTCTGCCAATTTGTAACGGGTATTCTGGAAACTGGACAGCGCTTCACCAAACGCCTTGCGCTCGGTCACATACTCCACCGTGATGTCGAAAATACCCTCGGCAGCGGCAACGCATCCGACACCCAGAATGAGACGTTCCCGGGGCAACTCGTTCATCAGGTTTGCAAAGCCTTTGCCCTCGCCGCCAAGCACATCCGTCTTGGAAACCCGAACATCCTCCATGAACAGCTCCGAGGTATCACCGGAATGCAGGCCAATCTTTTCGAGGTTCCTGCCCCTTGTGAACCCCGGAAGATGACAATCCAGGGTAAAAAGGGTCGTGCCGCGCGCCCCTGCCCCGGGGTCTGTCTTGGCTGCCAGCACCATGACGTCACAGTGCTGACCATTGGTGATAAAAGTCTTCTGGCCGTTGATGATGAAATCATCACCATCGCGCAGCGCCGTGGTTCGAATGCCCTGCAGGTCCGAACCGGCTGCAGGCTCAGACATGCCGATGGCCCCGACACATTCACCCGATGCCATCTTCGGCAGGTAACGTTGACGCTGCTCTTCACTGCCGAGATGCAGGATATAGGGCGCTGCAATGTCCGAATGCACGGATACGCCTGACGACAGGGCGCCATAACCTGCCCGGGACATCTCTTCCACCACAACACAACTGAAGTCGAATGGCGCACCATAGCCGCCATATTGCTCCGGCAGGTCAACACAAAGGAAACCGTTCTCGCCAAGCTTCTGCCAGACTTCTCTTGGCCAGATTTCTGCACGCTCCCAGTCATCGTAGAAGGGTTCGATCTCGGCTTCCAGGAACCGCCTGAAACTGTCCCTGAACAGCGCCTTGTCCGCCGCGTCAAATGTCGATCTTTCGTTCATCCCTTCACCTTATCCCGTGTACACATATAGCAGAACAAGCGTTGCTGCCCACATTGCTGAACCCATTGTAGAAGGATCATGGTTCAGGATCACGTGTCCGTCAGCAATCGGCTATGACGTGGCAGGGAACAAATCCTGACGATGCTTGGACAGACACGCTGCGACCTGTCTATTATCGAGGGGTCACTCCATCAACAGGAACAAATCCAATGCCAATTACCATTGCCGATGTCGAACAGGAACTCGCCCTGGCGCCCCAGGAGGCCCCCGGCAGCTACACGGACCGGGACACCTTGCTCTATGCCGTTGCGATTGGCATGGGACGGGACCCGCTGGATGCCAGTGAACTCGAATACGTCTGTGAATCCGTTGGCAGCCGGGTGGTGCCCACCGCATCGACTGTGCTGACCAGGGCCAACCGAAGCGGCGGCGGTGAGCGGGTGCCGTCACTCATGAGCAAGATGAATTACGCGCTGCTGCTGCATGGCGAACAGCGGCTTCAGATCCATCAGACCATTCCGCCCGCTGCCGAGACCCTGGTAAGCAGCCAGACCAAAGGCGTTTACGACAAGGGCAAGGGCAAGGGTGCATTGCTGGTCAATGAAACCAACGTCAAGCTAAGAGATGGTTCGCCGCTCTTTACACTGGGCTCTACCCTGTTCTTTCGTGGTGACGGCGGATTCGGTGGCTCAGCAGAGGGTGCTCCGGTACCCCATGTGATACCCGATCGCAGCCCCGATGCCGTCTGCGAAATGCCGGGGCGGGCAGATCAGGCGATGGTCTACGCCCTCTGTGGAGACCGCAACCCACTGCACAGGGACCCTGGCGTCGCCAAAAAAGCGGGCTTTGAAGTGCCGATACTGCATGGCCTGTGCTCTTACGGTATCGCGTGTCACGCCGTGCTCAAGACCATGCTCGACTATGACCAGACCCGCATGACCGGGTTCGATGTGCGGTTCTCTTCGCCCGTCTACCCGGGTGAAACCCAGGTGGTCGAAATGTGGAAGGATGGCAATGTCATCAGCTTCCGGGTGACCTTGAAAGAACGCGGCATCGTCAGTATCAACAATGGCAAGTGTACAACGACTGACTAGCCGGGGTCGGCCACGGTATTAGACGAAGCGTCCCTTCCACAGCCCACTTATGGGGGACCCTGGTTTTGACTAATCCGGCCGCTTCGGTGATTCTGATTTTCAGTCTATCGATCTGTCTATAGCGCTGACATTAAAACTGCCATTAAGCAAGGAGCTGTCATGAATGAATTACTGGAAAAGATGAACCGGGAAGTGGTGGGCACCGGGCCATGGGAGTTTGCCAGTCTGGAGTGGTGCCAGCACTGCGGAGAACTCGGCGCGCAACTGCTGCGGGACTCTGGCCTGGACCTCAGCCGGTATAACTGGGGATTCAGCGAGGAATATCTCCTCACACCCGAACGTCTGATGGCCGGACGGGATGCCGCAGGCTACTACTTCATGATCAAGGACGGCAAGGCAACCGGTGGTGCCGGTTTGCCGGAAGAGTGCCTGGCGCTGCCTGGTTTCCACATTCGTGCGAACTGGGCAGGCATCGCATCCCAGTCGTCTTACTTCTATGACCCTGAAGGCAACCGCAATGGTCGGGGCGCCGATGAGGCCAGGATGTGGGCGGAGATCGCCAAACTGCGCCCCGGCATGAATGCGAAATCCGGTGGCAAGGCCGCCGCCGGAAAGGTCGACAAGAATGCGCCTCGATGTGGCGCCTGTGGTTCCACCGACCACGCCCGGGACGATTGCCCGGTATGGCCCAGGGGCATCGGCGAAGCGCTGAGTGTGGATGTCGACCAGGGCAAGGGTCTGCACAATTTAACGGCACTCGCGCTCAAACACTCGCCAGAGATGCTGGCCCTGCCCCGTACCGACTGGGGCGTGCCGGACGTTGCCCGGATGACTGATGAGCAGAAAGCCGGGTTCCTGAAAATGCTCGGCATGGGCGATTGACCCTGACCTGACGGGATCTAACTGACCAGGTGCGCCTTCACCACATCCTCATCAAATTCGATGCCCAGCCCTGGCCCCTTGGGAGGCACGATGTAGCCGTTCTCAAATACCAGCGGCTCCTTGAAGATCTTCTTGTGCAGGGGCCCCTGGTTCGCTTCCTGGATCAGAAAATTCGGTGAGCAGGTGTCTATCTGAATGGCGGCCGCCGCGGCCACGGGGCCACAATACATGTGAGGCGCGATCATCGCATAGTGGGCCTCGGCCATGCCGGCGATCTTCTTGGCCTCGGTAATACCCCCGCACTGCCCCACGTCCAGCTGAATGATCTGGGCCGCCTGCTTTTCCAGCACTTCCGAGAATTCATACTTGGTCACCAGCCGTTCACCGGTGGCAATGGGGATGCTCGTGTGGGCAGCAACCCGCGCCATTTCATTAATGTTCTCCGGCATCACCGGTTCCTCGAACCAGAACGGATTGTAGGGCTCCAGGCACTTTGCCACGCGAATCGCACTGTAGGTTGGCATCTGACCGTGAGTGCCGATACCCACTTCGAGCTTGTTACCAACAGCCTTGCGGATGCTCTGAAAGATGAGCTCGGCCTTTTCGATCTCCCAGATCGGGATGTCTCGAATCGGATGCAGTGGCATGAACGGGTCGATCTTGCAGGCCGAATTGCCTTGCTCCAATAACTCAAGCGCAACATCGCCCGCTTTCTCGGGGTACTTGTTGAGGTCCACATTGGGCATATAGGCGTAGGCCCGCAGCTTCTCATGGTACTGGCCCCCCAGCAGGTTGTAGATCGGCTGATTGGCGACCTTCCCCGCAATATCCCAGAGCGCCATGTCGATCGCACTGATGACCGGCGTCGCGAACAGGCTGGGATGTCGCAGGTCATGGTGCGTGCCGTACATCTTGTCCCAGATGAGTTCAATGTTGAGCGGGTTCTGACCAATCACAAACTGCCCTGCGAACTGTTCGATCAGCTGTACCTGTGATTTCAGGTCACGAAGATGCGCTGAATAGGAGCTCCCGGCGATGCGTTCCCCGATACCGGTGATCCCTTCATCGGTGTGCAGTTCAAGGAACAGGAAGTACTTGCCGCCAACATAGGGCTTCTCCGCTTCCAGAACCATGGTTTTGACATCGGTGACTTTCATAGGTGCTCCTCAATAATTGGTAGTCAATCGGCTCCGGTTGCAGGGCGCTTGCCTGACTCATCGACCGTAGCGCTCGATCAGGTCGCCGAGTGTCTCACTGATCGCGGCCGCTGGCCAGTTTGCAGGCAGCCGCCAGTGCCAGTTGCCAACAGTCGTGCCGGGGGTATTGATTCGTGCTGCCGAGTCGAGCCCCAGCAGGTCCTGCAACGGGACGATCACGGTATCCGCTGCGCTCGCAAACGCGCACCGGATCAGAGACCGGGGAAATTCATCGCCATACTCTGACAGGACATGGCGAACGTGTTGCCGGGCGTCAGCGTCCAGCCCGTTGAACCAGCCGAGGCTGGTGTCATTGTCGTGGGTGCCGGTATACAGCACCATGTTCGGGACAACATTGTGAGGCGCGTGCGGGTTGTCCTCGTGTCCGTCAAACGCAAACTGCAGCACCCGGATTCCCGGCATCTGGTACTGGTTTCGCAGCGCATCCACCGCGCTGGTAATGGTCCCCAGGTCCTCAGCCACCAGCCGCAGTCCCGGCAGGTTGGCATGCAGGGCGTCCAGCAGTGCGCTGCCGGGGCCCGGCCGCCATTGCCCCGTCTCTGCCGTTGGTGCATCGCCCGGGACCTCCCAATAGGCCTCAAGACCCCGGAAATGATCAATACGTACGATATCAAACAGCCGGGTCTGGCTGCGCATGCGGTCTATCCACCAGTTGAACCCTGTTTCCTGATGACGCTCCCAGCGATAGATGGGGTTGCCCCAGCGCTGGCCCCGTGGCGCAAAATAATCCGGTGGAACCCCGGCAACGGAACTGGCCATGCCGTCCGGATTCAACAGAAACAACTCCGGCTGCAGCCACACGTCGACGCTGTCATGGGATACGTACAGAGGCAGGTCCCCAAACAGCAGCACACCTCGCTGCCGGCAGTGCGCCCTCAGGGCCTGCCATTGGCAGTGAAACTGATACTGCAGCCAGACATGAAACTCGATATCGTCGGCGAGACTGGCACGCGCTATGCGCTGTATCGGGCATTGCGACGTCACCATGGCGGCGCGTTCTGGTTTGACTGGCCTGCTGATGTCGATGCACTGTCGGCGGAACCACTGTTCATTCGCGGCGTGCTGGAATGCCAAATCAAGTACCGCAGCCGGCTGGAACCGGAAGGGTGCCAGATTGGGTTGTCTAGTTTAGCAGCCTTGAGCGGGCCCGTCCCATTGACCTGTCCGCCTACTCCCCCCTCAGGCCGGCAAACTCCGGGCTCCGTAACCAGTTGACAGGATACCGCCCGATGATCTCATCCATGGCAGCCTGAGACCGGGGATACTGACCCTTGTCGTCAGTATCCTCAATCCACCATGCAAGCGCCGCCCGCATCTCTTCGAGTTGCGCCTGATGCGCCGGGTCCCCTGCAAGATTCACCACTTCATCCGGGTCATTCTCCAGGTCATAGAGTTCCTCCGCCACCCGGGGGCCATAGGGCGCCGCCTGGGCAGGGGTCAACTTTCCGGCCTCGGCAAGCCGCCGAATCATCAGAAAGCTGCTGCCCTCGGGATTGGCAAGGGCGATCATCTCCCGGTGGCCCCAGTTCATCAGTGGCCGGTCCAGCATGAAGTTGCGAATATAGTGATAGCGCGTACCCATCACCGAGCGGACGCGGTCGATCACGTTCGACATCCGGTCGGCCGATGAGAAGACATACTTCCTGGCGTAGTCTTCCGCGAACAGATCTTTGGCATCCATCGTTTCAGGAATCTCCAGACCCGCCAGGGCGAGCGTCGTGGCGGCAACATCCATCAGATTCACGATGTCAGTCCGCCGCGTACCCGGCTTGACCACATCCTGCATGCCGGGTGCGACCACGATCAGTGGCACATGCAGCCCCTCGGCATACACGAATTCCTTGCTGCGCGGCAGATCAGAACCGTGGTCGGTAAACAGAAAGATGATGGTGTTTTCCCACAGGCCATCCGCCTTGAGCCGTGCAATCCTCTGCCCAATCTGATGATCCGTGCGCAGCACGCTGTTGTAGTGGGTGGCGATGTGTTCACGCACTTGTGGAATGTCCGGGTATTGAGGCGGCACCCGGACTGCGGCGGGGTCAACCGGGGTAGCCCCGTACGAGGCCATTTCAGCAACATTCATACCCTTGCCTCCCGCCACGGAAGTCTGCCCGAAGAACGCTTTCCCCCTGGGAACGTCCCGCCAGTCGCCGCCACCTGCGGCACCCTTCCAGCTCTGGTCACCACGGGCCAGAGCAGGTGTTGGTTTCGACGCGTTCTTGTCGCCGCCGGACTTGCCCTTCGACTTCCCGCCAGCGCCCGCACCAGCCAGCGCTGCCTTGCTTTTGCCTGCGGTGATGTCCGGTTGATCAGCGCCGATAGAGTAAAGGTCCGACCGCTTGTAGGTGAAATTGAAATCATCCTTGCTGTCGTTATAGGTCTCATAGCCGGCGGCCCGGAACAGCTCCGGCACAGTGGTGACACCAGGCGGCAAATGAATCTGATAGCCCGGCACGCGGCCGGAACGCATGTCGTGGGCACCGATCCGTATGTTGTAGTTACCCGTAATCAACGAGGACCGGGAAGGACTGCACACCGGGGTTGGCACGTAGGCCCGTTCAAACAGCACCCCCTGACTCGCCAGCGCATCGATATTCGGTGTTTCAACGGTCTTGTCACCATAGCTTGAATACCAGGGAGACTGATCGTCAATATTGATCCACAGGATGTTCGGTCTGGGCTTGTCAGCGAGCGCAGTGCTGGCAACCGCGATCAATAGCGTGGTGAGAATGATGTTACGTTTCATATCGCTCCGATCGCTTGAAAAAATCTGTCTGGAAAATATCACCGTCAAAAGTGACTCGCAAGGATAGCCTTGAGCGTGCCTGCATCAGGCACGCCGTAGTCATACTGGAGCCTCCGGGCCGCACGCCATCGAACAACTTGCATGACAGCCTTGAGCGTGCCCGTATCTGGCAACCCCTAGTCGGGCTGTAAGTCTACCGGGCCGCACGCCATAGAACTGTATTCACATAACAAGCCTGCAATCCCGCAGGCCACCGGGCCCGCGTCGCACATTATGTCAATGGCGCACAATCTCGCCCGGACAATCCGAAGGCGCGACACTGCGATCTTTTTTCAGGCAATCGGGTAGCTGCGAAACGTGGTCATCAAACCTCTCAAGATAGAAGGCTGCGATCTGGAACAGGATCAGATCGCGCTCAAGGTCCCCGTCACCAGCTGTGGGTAAATAGGCGATGAGACGTGGCTGATCAAAGACGTCCAGGCCCATCAACCTGCCAGGTACAGCACCCTCGTAGAGATCCATCAAGTGGCCCCGGTCATCCGCTACGACCCTGTGGCCTCCCTCCGGGTACTGGTGCCACACCGTCTGGCCATCGAGAATGGTCCTCTCGGCACTGTGCGACCAGACCCTGTGTTCTCTGACCGACAGGCGTCGGCCGAAGACTTCTCCGGCCACATGGCCCGCATCGTTCCAGGTCAGACTGCCGACCCACTCAGGACCGTCCGCAGTCTGCTGAACGATGGTCAGGCCGCTGTCCCTTCCGTCCCAGGTCGCGGACAGGACATACCGGGCCTGATCAAACGGGGCACTCAGGTTGGCTCGCTGGCGGGCCGCTCTGAATCTCAACACCGTCGAGTTGACTTTCAGCCGTTCTTCATCCACGAACAGAGCCTCTGCGGCGATCCGGAAATCACTGCGCTCGCCGGAGGAACCAACAACATAGCCCTTTTCATAGCCCTTTGAACCACCCACGATTTCAATCAGCACGCAATCACAGGTCTGTGAATCCAGCCGTTCCATCACGGCACTGGGAAAGGGGTGAAGCTGTTGCGTTGAGACACATCCCGATAGTGCGCCCACGGCCGCGAGAATCAGAACGACCTTTATCACAGCCTTGAGCGTGCCCGTATCAGGCACGCCATCGTCGTGCGAGTAAGTGCTCACGCTGGCACCTCGTATCAGTGAATTTCTATGAAAGCTACTCCGAAAAACATGGCACAGCCAATCGTGCAGCCCTGAGCGTGCCCGTATTAGGCACGCCGTAGTCGTGCTGGTAACCGCCGCGCCGCACGCCATAGAACAGTACTTGCATGACAGCCTTGAGCGTACCCGTATTGGGCACATCGTAGTCGTGCAGTTGAGTCTCCCGGGTCGCTCGCCATAGAACAGTACTTAAATGAAAATCAGAGCCGGTTACCATTGTAGACTCAAGGCGAGGCGAACCACACAGGTTTTAAGGCCGGGAGGTGTCCTCCTGTATTCAGACAATCGGGACACAAGACCGATGTCTAGCGCCCTGACTGCAACGCATCAAACTCGTTGTGGCGATGACGGGAATACCACGAGCATCGCAACGACCAACAGAGCCGTCGCCGTGACCAGACCAAGCGCCAGGTACCCGAATACCAGGATGATGGTGGTACCGGCTGAAACACCAAGCATGCCGCCGAATCCATCAAAGCCAATGACGATGGCTTCCGCCCGGCGGGAAACGGCGGTTGCGCCCTGCATGGTCGCCAGGAATGGCAGCCCGATGGGCAGGCTGCACAGTACAGTTAACAGAATGATCAATGTATTGGCGGCCGTGGCCGGCAGTTGGTGCGCGTGACTTGCCGTGAGGGGCGCCACCAGAGAATAGACGGCGATGGCCAGTGCTGCGGCGATGGCCGCCTCGCGAAATGAGAGCACTCGTTGGTGCAGCATGATCGCGCCGAGACCGGCACCGCCCAGCACCGCCGCCAGCGCGGCAGACAGCGCCAGCCCGGGCAAACCGACCACCGCCTGCACGTGGTAGATCGCGATGATCTGAAAGGCCAGCGCACTGGCACCCGCCAGCAGGGCGGCAAGCTGGCATCGGATGATGGCAGGCGCACTGCGTTGCCTGACTGTCAACGCGGCAATCAGGATCAGGCAGAAACCCGCGATGGCAGTACTTTGGGATTGCAGCGCCGTGCCACCTTCAAAAAAGAACGGCCGGTCGTCGGTGATGTCGCTGTAGTGACCGCCAGACTGGGCTGGCACGGGCCGCGGCACCGCGTTGACCTGCCTTGCCTGCTGCAACAACGCCTGCTGCCCGGCGGACGTCATGGGATGATTGCTCACCAGGAACAGATGCCTGAACGGGTTTTCCCGGGAATCCACCAGCGTGAACCACATCAACTGCTGGCCACTATCCAGGGTGCGGCGCAGCAGCTGCGCAGTGACCGCTGCGATGGCATCGGTGTTCTGGATGATCGATAGCACGCCATCAGCGCTCAGCCTGCCAAGGTAAGTTTCGATCGCCTCCCGTGTCAGAATACGCGCGGCGACGTGATGGCGGGCCCTGGTATTCGCTGGCGCTGTCTGAATCAGCGTGATATTGATGTGATCGTACTCTAGTGTCTGGCGCTGAATAAATCGCCGGGCATCGTCTTCATAGACTGTAACCGTCGGGTGAGACATCACACCCCCTGACCAGGCATCCAGCTGGCGTGCGAAGGCGAGCGTGGCTGAATTGATCTCGACGACATCAATGGCGGAATAGCCCGATTGCAGCGCAAGGGCAATATCGAAGCCAGCCCCTGCCCCCAGCAATGCAATTCGGCCGGGGGTTGCCGCCGCCATAGCAAGCCGCTTGATTCGGGCCAGTTCCTCGACGGCCGGGTCATCAAAGGTACTGGCCACGCCGTCCCAGGCTACTGCCCGGGTAACAAACATGCCGTCCGTAAACACGTAACGAACGTTCGCCTGGGATGTCTCGATCAGGTCTGTTTGTGTCCAGGCGGATGGCAGGGACACATGCGCTATGAGACCTTCGTCGCTGACAAGTCTTTTGAGGTGTGTCTGAACGCCAAAGTTCGCGGTGACATTCAGCGGCATGATTGAGACAAGCACAGGGCCAAGCAATGCCAACCCACAGACCCCCGCGACGAGTTCTGCTGCATAGAGGTGTGTTCTGCCGCCCCAGTCGGACAGAGCAAACCAGATGCGAGCCGCGAGTGCACCAAATATCAGAAAAGGCAGTGAGAACAATCCAGAGATCCAGGCCAGGTGAAAGTGATTCACCAGGGGCCACACAACGATCGATGAACCCAGTTGTAGCCCAAACAGTAGCTTCACATCCAGGCGCTGCAGGTGCCGCCGCGCGGCCAGCGCGCCCACCGACAGTGTAAACAGGCAAATCGCCAGCACCAGATAGGCAACGTCGAAGAAGTAGTAGAGGGAAGCCGCCCGTGTCAGCATGAACTCGTAGGCTGTCAACAACAGGGAAGCCAGGGCCAGATAGCCGGTGAGTCTGAGGCGTTGATTCACTGGGGGCATGCTGATGGCGTTGATGAGCTGGTCCCTGAGGGTTGAATGTCGATTGTAATGCTCACAAAGTATCTGAGGCACAGGACCTTCCGACAAAGCCAGAATCGACAGCATCGATATGTGAACACTGATCCCGGACCCAGCCCCCGGCGATCCTCCAGAAGTTGAGCCTTCGTGGGCACTATCGCCTGCAGTGACCAGCCGTCCATATGCGCGGATTTGTAAACGGGATTCAGTCTTGCCTGCGTTTCAAATCGTCAAAGGCAGAGAAGCTCCAGCGACGAAGCGCCACCACCAGGCTCGTCCCGTGTCGTTCCGTCGGGGGCAGCATTCTGTCCTGATGGACGATGCCATTGTACTCCTCAATCAACCGCAGGATGCTGCGGTTGACGTGCATGATGGCATCGTCCGACAGCATCCCGTACACGAACCGCTGAACTTCGCCCGGCTTGTCGAAATCACTCTCAAAGAAATCCCGCCTGACCCGGTCCTCGAAGAACTGCTGTATAGGCCCGCCAGTACGCCAGCTGAAGTTGGGCGCAACCAGCATCTTGACGTGGTTGCCAGGCAGAAGTTCGATCAGCTTGAGGCGGTCAAGATGGGCCAGCAGGCGGGTCAGCTGGTGCTCCTCGACGTCGTACTGAACTGATATCTGCAAAGGTGTCCAGCGCTGCAACAGCAGGTAGCCCACCAGCAGCAAACGCATATCCGATACCAGCGCCTGCTCCTGTGCATCCGATAGTGTCTCCAGCAGGGGCCCTCCCTGATCGGCGAGACGCAGCAGGTCCTGGAGGTCCAGATCCAACAGCTCCGTCAGCTGGTCGATACGCGCCAGGGTGAAGGTACCGTCGGCAAACCACCTCTTGACGGACGACTCGGCAACGCCCAGTTGTCTGCCAACTTCCGCATAGGTCAATCCACGCATCTTCAGCGCCCGCTTCAGTGCGGTCACCACACGAAATGAGTCGGCCATGACATAGCGCCTGCGGTAGTGTGTGTTGGGTACTTATCACTGCCTGGATCGATCAAGTCAAGCGATTCCCTTGACCGCCTGGTTCGACCCAGCCTGTTTCTGGTGCCGCTGTTGCTGTTGATTCTGAAGGTTCCCGCTGCGCCGACGTGGAACATTGCCTTACTGTGGATCAGCGCAGTGCTGATCATTGTGCGAATGGCTTACGCCGTTTTGCAGATGGACAGGCCAGTGCAACCATCAGAGAGCCTCATCATGGGGTCAATCACCATCTTGGCTCTCGCATGGGCAGTCACCTGGACGTGGTACTTTCTGGTCGCTGAGCGAGTTGCAAGGGTTTTCACGGCCTGACCCGAAGTATGGAAACGCTCAGATACCCGCATAGATAACGGGCACCATTCGCCGTGCGCACTATTGAACGTCAGCGGCACAAACACGGCTGCCACGTGCCACGCGCCACAAACCAGGCCGCATCTGGAAGTGTCTGGAGCGTTGACCCGCCACGGGACGGGTCGTCCTGCCCGTTCGAGGCGACAGTCCAGGGGCGCACGAGAGGGGGGTGCACGAGAGGGGTGCTCGAAAGGGGCCCGAGGACGAGAGCAATTTTCCGACCAGGGCTCCACCGGATCAAGGGCCTGAAGTGTCTTGAATTCAGGCCCCTGACGGCGTGGGTGCAGTCGGAGGTTTTGGCGACGGTTACAAACCGAGACGATCAATCCTCATCATGCAGCTTCACGGTTCCTGAATCGCCGTCAACGGTGATCATCTGGCCATGCTTGATGCGAATGGTGCTGGTGCCCGTTCCCACGACCGCCGGAATACCATACTCCCGCGCGACAATGGACCCATGGCCGAGGATGCCGCCCATATCCGTGACCAGCCCCGCCGCGTGCGCAAACAATGGCGTCCACGCCGGGTTGGTCATTTCACAAACCAGGATGGTCCCTGGTCGCATCTGGTCGAATTCGGCCGGCGTCTTGATCAGGCTGGCCGGAGCCGTGACGGTTCCGGGACTGACCGGGACGCCGCTCATCATGTCGGAATTCGGGTCATTGACTACCTGGGTTTCCTTGAACTTGATGCTGGGGTCCTCGCTGGCATCAAACGGCACGGTACCGGGCGGATGCAATCGCTTGCGCGCTTCCCGCAATTCAAACCGGGAAATCGCCAGTTGCCGAAGCTCATCGACGGCCTTGCCTTCCTTGCGGGCAGCAATTGCCTGCTTCAACTCGTCGGTCAGCAGATAGAAGACATGGTCCCGTTCCGCCAGCGTGCCCGTATCGGTCAGACGTTGCCCTAATTCCAGCGCCAGGGGCCGGAGAGCCGGCCAGGCCAGGTAGAGGTAATACATCACCTCTTCGCGAATGTAGTAGAAGCGATGGGTAAACCAATGACGAAAGCGGAACTGCCAGTACTGCAGACCCTCAAGAATGCCAAGAATCTCTTTCATCGCGTTCTCGCGCTTTTCCAGCGCCTTTCTTTCGTGGTTCTTGGGACTGTAGTTCTCATCCCGCACCATGGTCTTGAGCGTGGCCAACAGGCCCGATGGGTCTTCAAGTGGCAGGGGTTCAGCAAAATCAAGGCTATAGCCCAGGTGACCATACAGGGCGAGGTACTCATCAATCGCAGCGACCACCGGCCCGGCATCAGGATGCTGTTTCAACGCTCGCATCATTCGTTTGGCAGGCGTGATGATCACCAGTTCCGTCAACTCTTTGCTGGGCCGAATTTTCTGCGCGATCTCGAACAGGTCCTCATTCGCTTCCATGGTCTTCGATTTGAAGCCACTCAGAAACTGGCCACTGGTGAACTTGTGGTCTGGCAGCGTTTCGCGCAGAAAAGCCTGCAATTGATCATCAGTAGATTTGGCAACGCCGAACGTATGCCCCCCGTTGGTACCCCACAGCATGCCGCCTGCGATCGCCGTCTCGCGGACGCCTTCCAGCAACAGTTCATCGGACGCCTCTGCAGGATTCACCTTACGCCACTTCTCTGCCGCAGCGATAATGTTCGGCTTGGCCCTGTCGTAAAAGTCCTTGATCTGCCTCTCGTTGACCTGTGTGCGGTTGAAGGCGCCAAAGGTCGGGTTCGAGCTCTCGGGCCTGGTGACGATTACGGCCACATCATCTATGTCGGACGATGCTGACCAGCTGTCGAAGGCGGCCCGGTCCTCTGCAGACAGTGTTTCCAGAAACAGGGTCAGGTCATATTGCGCCGCGTCATCCTTTTCATTTTTGTTAGCGGCCATCCGCTTCATGAACTCAGCCTTCTGCTTTTCGGCTGGCTTTTTGTTTTCCTGCGCCTGGGATTGAGCCGCCTCAGCCTTGATTTCCGCAGCGTCGAGTTCGGCCTCGGTCATCGCCCTGGCCAGCCTTTCTTTTCTCCCTGCGATGATGAAGGGCCAGTCGAAACGCTGGTAGCCATAGCCATGTAGCGTGACGAACATTGGCCCACCGCCTTCCATGATGCTCTTCTTCTTGCTGCCATCAGCGGCCGTTTCCAGGCCCTCACTCAGGTACAGTTCCTCAAACAGCGGCGTGCAGGGGTCCGGGATGTTCTCGATGATCTGGCGACGCGCCAGGATCTGGGCGGGCGGGTTTGGAATCCACTCCACGTCGATGGGTTGTGGCGGAAGGTTGGTAATGGGACGGGACTGCAGCATGTATAGCTTGCCGTCCGCATACGCCCACTCGATGTCCTGGGGAACGCCGCCGAAATGTGATTCTGCCTTCAGAGCCAGCGTGACCAGTTCCCTGATGGCTTCATCGGACAGCGAAGACCGGGCGCGATCGCTCTCGTCAATGTCTTCCAGCCGCGTGCCCTGGTCACCATCAGAGACGATCTTCTGCTTCTTGGCACCGATGATCGTATCTTTCGTCTCCATCGTTTTGCGATCGACGGTATAGGTATCGGGTGTCACCTGACCGCCGACGACCGCTTCTCCAAGACCAAAGCTCGCGTTGATGATCATTTCTGACCGTTCACCGGTGGCAGGATTGGCCGTAAACAGGATGCCGGAAACATCCGACGGGATCATCAGTTGTACCACCACAGCCATGGCGACCGCGTCGTGCTCGATGCCCATTTCATGCCGGTAGGAGATGGCTCGCGGTGTCCATAGCGACGCCCAGCAATCGCGCACGGCAGTGACGACTTGCTGCCCACCGCGTACATTCAGGTATGTATCCTGCTGGCCGGCGAACGACATGTCCGGCAGGTCCTCGGCATTGGCGGACGAGCGCACGGCCACCGGTGGGTTATCACCCTCTACGGCGTTGTATGCCTGGGTAATTTCCGCCTTGATCTGCTCGCTCAGGGGCGCCTCGAGAAACAATGTCTGAATCGCTTTCGACGCCTTGTCGAAAGACAGCGTAAACTCGCCAATTTCTGGCCTGACCAGTTCAATGATCCTGGACTGCAGGTTGTTGTCGGCGACGAACTGGCGGTAGGCCGCAGTGGTCACATAGAAGCCGCCGGGAACATCGAGCCCGGCGTTTGACATTTCCGCCAGTGAGCGGCCCTTGCCGCCTACGACTTCCAGGCCGGCGTCTTTGGCATTGATGGGCAGTATGTTTGTTTCGGTCATGGGTGTGCTCCTTGAAAACTGGATCTGCCGGGGATTGGGCGGACACATAGATTTGCTGATTCTGGGGC
The DNA here is from genome assembly GCA_027624035.1 of Pseudomonadota bacterium. Lineage (GTDB taxonomy): Bacteria > Pseudomonadota > Gammaproteobacteria > Pseudomonadales > Azotimanducaceae > UBA7455. The sequence continues at coordinate 18,281 of JAQBUI010000086.1, forward strand.
ATCAGTCAAAGGCGACTTCACCCATAAGCACTGAGGACCCACGGTTTAGGGGACGGTTCTTGTGAGGGCATGGCGGAGGCGGTGGCAGACAATCTCGAAAACGCGAATTAAGGTGAGGATCATCAATACGAATCATTCATATCCATTCTGGGCCGAACGAACAACTCGAGAGATGTTGGTCTTTGCTCATGCATTTCGCCAGTTCACTCATGCTTATTTCTTCTTTCGATGAGTGCGAAGAGCACTATATTCCTTCTCGAACTCCGGGGCCCTCGGATCCGCATTCAGGATCGTAATCCATTTCTCGCTTCTATGCTTCAGGTAAGCGAAGGTCGCTGGCTCACCACCGATCTCAGTATTGGGCGTCCCAAGTTCCATTGCCGACCACAGATTCGTTTATTGCCAACGCACCAGGTATCGAACGTGTGTGAATTTGCTCTATTTCGTACGCTCTGCGCTTTTTATTCGTCTTCCACGCTTTGCAACCTTCGCATCTTTTGCTTCTGTATCGCTTGCGCCCTTTGTGCCTTTTGTGCCTTTTGCACCTTTAACACGAGGCGCGCTCCTCTTTGCGATTCCACCTGCCCCACTGGTGGCGGCCTTCCGACGTCTGCGCCTTGGCGACGATGGCTTTGCCTGGCCAAGGCCCGACAGCCCCTGGGGAAGCTGCCGCTGACTCTCGATGACCAGTTCACCCACTTCCCTGATCAGTGGGAGCATCAACGTATCGTAGCTCGCACTGCGTTCAGTGATGGCTGCGAGCGTAATCTCCCAGCGCGCGGTTCGGTCCGGCCTCGTCGCCGACTCCGGCAAGGCGTTAATCAGACCACGACCGGCAGGTGTCGATTCGATGTGTTTGCTTATCCTGACGAGGAAGCCGCGCCGGAACAGTAGTTCGATGATCCCGGCCCGGGTGGCTTCGGTACCCAGCCCGTCTGTTTCTCGAAGCGTTTTTTTCAGGTCACGGTCTGTTATGAACGCGGCAATACCGGTCATCGCGCTCAGCAGCGACGCATCGGTAAATCTCGCCGGTGGTGAGGTATGTCGCTCGACCACTTTCCCGTCAAGGCAGTGCAGGACTTGCCCCTGGGTCAATGCTGGCAGTGCCATCGTCGGCGCCCTCGCGTCCGAACGGTCCGCGTTGGACTCGGCGCTCGACTTGTTGGATGTAAACAGTTCACGCCAACCAGGATTGATGTCTTGACGCGCATTGCAGACGAAACGGCCACCCTCGATGTCAAGTTCGACTTTCGTTTCGGCATATTCGTGGGTCGCCAGAAACTGTGCCAGGTAGTTCCGGCAAACCAGGCCATAGACCCGGGCCTCATCTTCTGACAAGGCCCGGGCCCTGCCCTGGGTCGGGATGATGGCATGGTGAGCACCCACCTTAGAATCGTTCCAGGCACCGGAGCGACGCCGGAAATCCAGGCTGGCGCTGACTTTTGAAAAGCGATCACCTCCCGGATTGGCTTCAATTGCCTTGACCACTGCCTCCGCCTCGGTGTGATGTCCGGTGGGCAGGTAGCGGCAATCGGATCGCGGATAGGTAATCAGCTTGTGCTGCTCGTACAGCGTCTGGCAAATGTCCAGAACACGTTGCGCCGACAAACGATATTGCCTGGCCGCATCGATCTGCAGGCTGGACAGGCTGTGCGGCAACGGAGGCCGCGACCGTTTCCGATTGCGTTCTACCTGGGTGACCCGGGCAGGCTTGTCCGTGATGCGGCCTGCGACATTCTCGGCCAGTGAGCGGGACAGATTTCGGCCCTCGCTGTCAAGAAACCGGGCACAGGCTTCACTGGGTACCCAACGGGCGTCGAAATGTTCTTGCGCATCGGTACAGACTTCCGCCTTGACATCGAAGAAAGGCTTGCTGACGAACGCTTCGATCTCTGCATCCCGTCGCACGACCAGACCCAGAACCGGCGTCTGTACGCGACCAACGGACAGAACACCACGATAGTTCACCTTGCGACCCTGCAGCGTGTAGGCGCGGGTCAGGTTGATGCCATACAGCCAGTCGGCGCGGGACCGCGCCAGTGCGGAGGTAGATAGTGCGGCAAACTCCCGATTATGGCGTAACTGACCCAGCGCAATGCGAACAGCATCCCGGTTGAGATCATTGATCAGCAACCGCTGGACATCCATCGGTTGTCGGCCCAGATGGTGAATCACCTCATCCACCAGTAACTGTCCCTCCCGGTCAGGGTCACCCGCGTGGACGATGGTATCGGCCTGCTTCACCAGCCTGCGCAAGACCGACAATTGTTTGCGGGTCTGCCTCTTTTCCACGAGTTGCCACTTGTCGGGAACAATGGGCAGATGTTCATGGCACCAGCGTTTGAACGCCGGGTCATAGGCCTCGGGCTCCGCCTGTTCCAGCATATGACCGACACACCAGCTCACCACCGCGCCGTCACCAACCCTGATGTACCCCTCCTGCTTCTGCTGTGGCCCCGGCAATGCCCCTGCAATGGCCCGTCCCAGACTTGGTTTCTCAGCGATATACAGGATCATTGAGCCAATATACCCCATACTGGGTATTTGTACAGTCCCAAGAAATAGGGTCAAGAATTAGGGTCAGAGTCGAATGGCACTTACTTAAGCTTC